>NZ_CASGGV010000318.1:0-40705 GCF_949319125.1 Frankia sp. Hr75.2
CGCCGGTCCCGGGGTGGGGCAGCGGGGCCGGCGGTCGAGGCGGGCGCCGTCGGCCACACAGTCGCCACTCTGGGAGTGGCCAGGCAGCGCCCAGCTCTCCCTACCCTGCCGCTGGCCGGGTAAACCGGGGGTGCCCGGCCAGGCCGGGCTAAAACGGCCGTGCTGTCTCTGCTGTCGCGTGTCGTGTCGTCTGTCGCCCTCCCAGGTGGGAGGGCTGACGACACGGGTTCCAGGGCCGGGGCGACACGCGACAGCGGGTCTCTCCCCGCCGTCCCGTCCGCGCCATCTCGGGATCTTCGACCTCGACGAACCGAACCGACTCGTGCACGCCGGCCCGTGCGTGTGGGGTGCCAGAACTCGGACACCGGCCCCGTCATCGACGGCTTGATCAACAAGTGCGAACGGGCTGCCTAAAAGCCCAGGTCAGCGCCGATGGCCCAGTTCTGGCACCCCACAGCCCGACACGGGCCCCGCCCCGCAGGCAAACACGCAGGTCACCGCCCAAATCGGGGTTCTGGAGCCCCGCAGGTCACCATTACTGAGACACACTCCTAGATGAGCGCGGCGAGGCGCGCTGGCGGCGGGTGATGCGTTATTTGCGAGGTGTCAAATTTTTGAGAAGTCTCCCCATGCGGGCCTGGTTCCTGCCAGGCTTGGATCGACGGCTGATGACCCCTCATCGGCGGCCGTCGGGAGGGCAACATGTGGGCTGACTTCTGGGGGGGGATGGCCATCGCAGAGAATCGAACTATCCGACAGAAGCTTCCACGTCGCATCGGCTGTTCGTCGCGCGGGGTGGGAAAGTTCCACTCGCAAAGTCATCGATCTTTTGACTTCGTCCATGGCTAGCTCGACAGAGCTCTAACCTGGACACGGAAATCTAGCCCACTGCGATAGCGGAAATTTCCTTCTGCCACCGGTGAAGCTCTCAGGAATCACGGTCAACGCCATGCGCGCGTGAGATACACGGGCGCCGAGAAGCGGGGAGAACTTACATCATGCCGTTCAGTCCTGCGAACACGAAGTGGTCGGTCGCTGCGTTTGATGACAACGGCGCTATCGGTAGCTTCCACCCCACTCCGTGGGAGTTCCATCAGGAGGCCATGAACGCCGGAACGCTTTGGGTCGGCGGCTACACGGCGATCCCTGAGGTCAGCAACGGGATCCGCTGCGAGAACCTGAAAGCGGGTGCCGGCGCGGTAAGCGACTCGTTCGAGGTCTTCTTCGTCACTCCGACCCGGTTTATCGCGACCAAGAGCGGCGCTCTTTACCGTTTCGGGAAGAAGCTCTGACGCGCACGTCGCCCTGACAGGTACCGCTGAGAACCAGGAACTTCTCGCCTTCCCCGGAGCGTCCGGGGTGCACAAAGCACCGATCCGGCGCTGCGTCCCTGTGGGGCTCCAGAACCCCGATTCGGCCTGTGAGCTGGTCTTTTGCGGTTGACGGGATCTTCCGCGCAAGTGGTCAGGCGGCGTTGCGATATTCGTTGATCATGCCGCCGAGGATGCATGTGCGACGGACGGTGGAATCCGGCGTCGGGGTGACCACGGGTGGCGGGTCGGGTGGGTGCTGGCCGAGGGAGCGGTGGGGTCGGTGGGTGTTGAAATGCTTCGCGTAGCTGTCGAGGACCGACGTGAGGTGCCGTTCGGAGACGATCAGCAGTCTGTCGGTGCATTCGCGGCGGGCGGTGCCGACCCAGCGTTCCGCGATCGCGTTCGCCTGCGGGGCTTGAGGGGGTGTGCGTACCACGTCGATACCGGCCCCGACGAAGACGGCGTCGAAGGAAGCCGTGAACTTGGTGTCGCGGTCACGGATGAGGAACCGGAACCGGTGGTCACACTCGTCGAGATCACCCAGCAGGTTCCGTGCCTGCTGGGTGACCCAGGCCGTGGTCGGGTGCTTGGTGACCCCGAGGAGGTGGACATGGTGGGTGGCGTGGTCGACGACGAAGAACACGTAGATCCGTTGGAGGAACGCGGTGTCGACGGTGAAGAAGTCGCAGGCGAGGATGCCGGAGGCCTGGGTGCGTAGGAATGTGCGCCAGGAGGTGTTGGACCTGCGGGGTGCGGGGTCGATGCCGGTGCGGTGCAGGATCCGCCAGACGGTGGCGACCCCGATCGGGTAGCCCAGCCCGAGGAGTTCTCCTTGGATCCGGCGGCGGCCCCAGGTCGGGTTCTCCTGCGCGAGGCGTAGGACCAGTTCGCGGATCTCCCGGCGGACCGGCGGCCGCCCGGGGGTCTTGCGGGGGTAGGTCCATTGGCGTGCGAGGAGGTCGCGGTGCCAGCGCAGCACGGTGGCTGGGGTGACGAAGAAGGCGTCCCAGCGGGCTCGGGGTAGCAGCCGGGACAGGGCTGTGAGGATGACGCGGTCCGCCGGTTCCAGCGTCGGGCGGTTCACCTGTCGTCGCAGCACCGCCACCTGATGTCGCAGGACGAGGAGCTCCACGTCTTTCGCGGTGTCGCCACGGATGCGGAGCAGCATCAGTCCGAGAGCGTTGCGTGTCAGGGTGTAGAGCAGCGACCACACCATGACCATCCAGCCTGCCCGACACGGACCCCGGCCCGTAGGCAAACACGCAGGTCACCGCCCAAATCGGGGTTCTGGAGCCTCACACGGTCGGAAACGGCACGTCGGTGCATTTCTCGCTCATGCCCAGTAGCCGGGATCTCTGTCATGACCAGCGACACCAGGCTGACGCTGACAGCGCGCATCCTACGGTTTCCGGGCGACTCCGCCGTACATGTACACGTGGGCGTCGTCCAGCGCAGCCGCCTCATCGTCGGGATGCCAGTGGTGGACGAGCACGACGCCGGGGTCGAGGAGTTCCATCCCGTGGAAGAAACGCTCCACCGTGCTTTTGTCACGCGCGATCAGCGGAATGCCGTTGGCCTTGTACGCGGCCTCGCCGGCGTGAACTTCCTCGGGCGCGCTGTCGGCGGTAGTGGTGGAAAGCGCCAGGACACTGCCCGCCGGGAGCGGACGCATGATCCGGTCGATGAGGTCTTGCACGACCGTGTCATCGGCGATGAAGTGCACGATCGCGATCAGACTGACCGCCACGGGCTGGCTCAGGTCGAGGGTTTCCCGCAGCTGGTCGGACTCCAGGATCCCTTCTGGGTTGTGGAGGTCGGCATCGAGATAGGCGGTCCGCCCCTCGGGGGTGCTGGTGAGCAGGGCCCGCGCGTGGACCAACACTATGGGATCGTTATCGACGTAGACGATCCGCGATTCCGGCGCGACCTTCTGGGCGACCTCGTGCAGGTTCGGCGCGGTCGGCAGCCCGGTACCGATGTCCAGGAACTGGCGGATACCGTGCTTCGCGGCCAGGACACGGGCCATCCTGACCATGAAACTTCGGTTCGCCCGCATGGACGTGGACAGGTTCGGCAAACTTTTGACAAACTCCCCAGCCGCCGCCCGGTCGGCCGGGAAGTTGTCCTTGCCGCCCAGGACGTAGTCGTAGACCCGCGCCGAGTGCGCCACGTCGGTTCTCAGGTCGACGTCCGGTGGCACCCAGTCCGGCGCTACCGAGCGGTAGTCCCAGCCAGCATCGTCGCTTTCAGTCACGATCCCCCCTAGTCTCCGACAGTGCCCGTACACGGACGATACTGGCGTTTTCTCCCAGACTCTCCCATGACCCGCAGGGAGCATCCGATGGGGTGGACGGTCCTGCCCGACCAGGACGAGGGCGGCGGGGCCGATGCCGGTGCAGGACCAGCGGACCCCCGTTTGGGTCGGGTTTTATGGGCCTGGTTGTGTGGGGTGTAGGTCGAAGATGGTGTGGCGGATGTCGTCGATGGTGTGGTCGAGGGCGTTGATGGCGCTGGTGAGGCGGGCTGCGGCGATGTCACCGGCGGCCCGGGTCAGGGATTGTAGGTGTAGGCCGATCGCGAAGAGGCGTTGGATGACCTGGTCGTGGAGGTCGCGGGCGATGCGGTCGCGGTCCTGGTAGACGGCGAGGCGGGCCCGGTCGTGTTGGGTCTGGACGAGTTCGACTGCGAGCGCGGCGTCGTGGGTGAACGCCTCGATCAGCTCGACGTCGTGGAGGGGGAGGTGTGCTGTGTCCGTGTGGTTTCCGAGGATGAGCACGGCCGATGATCGCTGCGTGATCCGTAGCGGGAGGATCAGTGCGGTGGCGATAGGCATGTCGGGCGCCGGGGAGATCCTGCTGCCACGCAGGTCGAGGCTGTCGAGGACGACGGTGCCACCGGCCGTGAGCTGCTCGGCCACCGGGGTCACGCCCTGTGCGAGGGTCAGCCCGAGCAGGGAATCGGGCGCAGCCGGCAGGCCGGGAGCGACGTCGGCTGTGGTTATCACCAGGTTGCCGTGCTCGTCGGGCACGGCAACCACCCCGATGTCGGTGCCCGCCATCGTTCTCGCCGTGGCTGCGACCAGGTCGAGGGCGTCGCGCGGCTCGGCGGCGGCGAGGACCTGGGTGATGGTGTGCGCGCTTGCGGCCAGCCATGCTCTGCCGTGTTCCGCCCGCCGGTAGAGTCTGCGCAGTTCGTGGTCGGTGCGGTCGCGTTCGAGGGCTGCGGTGAGGATATCGGCCACCGCCTGGACGAATTGGACCTCGTCGTCGGTAAAGCAACGTGGGGTCGTGCTGTGGGCGGCGAGGACACCGAACAGTAACCCTGCGCCGCCGACACGCGTGGCGAGCACGGTGGCGACATCCGGCGAGTCTGGCGGGGATCCGGCCAGAGAACGAGCCAGTTCGGTGACCGGGCTATCGATCACTACAGGCTGGTCGTCGGCCAGGACCCGGTCAAGTAGCGGGCTCGTGCCGACTGCGTCGCCGCCTCGCGGGTCGACGTGGATCAGCTCGCAGCCGGCAACGCTGAGTGTCGAGGCAACCATCGCGGCGGCCTCGCTTACCAGCGCGGCGGTGTCTGAGCTGGAGATGGCCCGGTGGCCGAGCCGGGCGAGGCCTGCCTGACGGTGTTCGGCGCGGCGTAGGTCGGTTATGTCGGCCAGGACGAGCGCGAGCATCTCCTCCCCGTCCCGCAGATAAGGGATCACCGACACCCGCAGCGACCGGCCGGGGCGGGGGTCGGCGATGTCGAGGTCGCTGACCTGGGCGTGGTTGGTGCGTTTCGCGACCGCAACCAGCCCCCACTCACCGCCCAGGGCGCGTTGCCCCGGGACGGCCGGCGCCAACAGTTCCATCAGCTGGGCGAGGGGGTCACCGATGCGCTGCGGTGCTTCGGCCAGCCGATCAACGACCGGTGAGCCTCGCCGTAGCCGCAGATCAGCGTCATACACGACCACCCCCACGGGCAGCTCGCCGCCCGGTGCGTCCGAGGAGACGAGCTCGAGCAGAGCGGCGTGCTCACCGATCGTCTCGCTGCCACGACGGGAGTCAGTGACATCCAGAATCGTGCCGGTGTTACCGATCACCTCACCGGCCCCGTCCCGGAGCACGTTCGCCCTGATCTGCACGCGACGGTAGCTGCCGTCACTGGTGCGGTACCGGGTCTCGTGATGGCAGTGGTTGGCGCCACCGGCGACCACCCCCATGAACAGGGCGACCGTGTACTCCAACTCGTCGGGGTGGACGTAGTCCAGGAACCGGGCACCGAGACTGGGGCCGATCTCGAAGCCGGTCAGCCTCGTCCACGCCCGGTTCAGATACGTCCAGCGGCCTTCCGCGTCGGTCCGGAACACCACCTCGCTCAACGTATCGAGCAGCACGGCGGCCTCAACATCACCGACATGTTCGCCAACCCGGCTCCCCGCGCCGACGTGCCGGGCATCACCTGATACTGATGTCATCGACGGCCCCCCTCCATCGCGACAGCGGATTCCCCCGCCGGGCGCCCGCCGCTGCTCGGGCAGCCACGAACGCCCCTGACGGCCGGCGTCGACCTCAGCCATCCGGCCGACCCGTCATAATCCGCTGTCGTCGGAACAGTACCCCGCGCCCGCGCTGCCGCCTTCCCGGGCGCTAGCCACGGGAGGCGCAGTACTCGTCGCGGTCCTGGCCAAGAGGAAGCAGACCGGGGCGGGTGTAGAGGGTCCGCAGTGTCACGGCGGTCGTCGCGGCAGCCGCCTCAATCTCGTTCACGATCCGTGCCCGGGCCTCGACGGTCGGGGCGTTCATCAGGCGTTCGGCGTTACGCCAGGCGGACTCGCGCCATACGACCAGGATCTGCATCAGCGCCGTGTAGGACAGGCCCAGCGGGGTCGCGATGTTGTCGATCGAGGGGTCGAGCCGATCCGCCGCCTCATGCAGCAGCGGGTCGACGACGCGGTTGAGCATGACGTTGATCTGGTCGTGGTCAGGCTTGCGGCTGCGCCCGTCCGCCGCGACCAGACCCAGCGACGCCAGCACCAGGGGGAGGTCGCGGTTGACGTGCGCGTTCATGCCGAGCAGCAGGTTGCCGGCCCCGGCGAGCCGGCGCTGCTTCGCCGCGTCGAACGCGATCTCCCAGGCGCGTGGCACCGCGGCGCTCTGCCCGACCTGCCAGGCGTCGTAGGCGTGGAAGTAGTAGGCGGCGAACACGGCGTCCTCGGTGTTGACGTAGGAGACGTCGTCGAAGAACCCGGGTTCCGCGGCCACCCGCCGGTATTCCTCCGTCGTACGCAGATACGTCAAAGCGAACACCGCGTTGTGGTCACAGCTCGCCACGAGATCGTCGTAGCGGGTCTGCATCTGGACGATGGTCGCGTCCACGCAGGCCGGATCTCCGGCGGCGCATTCCTCCGCGTCAGCAGGAGCGTAGGCGGTGGGAAGCGGCGGCAGCAGGCTCGTCCAGCCCAGGAACAGTGGCTCCACGGCCCCGGCGGGAGTCGCGGACACCACCGCCACAGTCGCCGCGAGGATACCGGCAACCATCGCCACCACCATTCGGGAAACCAGACCCGCCCGAGCAAGAAAAAGGATCATGGAGTGTGATCTTAGGGCAATGCGACCCAAGGAGGAGTGCGGGCTCCCCTTCATTCATATAGATAGCGCAATGCATTAGAACACAATCGTTGATGCGGGTACTTAAGTGCTGTAACCCGCTCTAACCCGGATCTTTCGTGCGCCCAGCAGACAGCGGGAGGTGACGCCGTGTGACCAGAGAAATGCACCCGGCGGAGTCCAGCTCGAGGAAGAACAGGACGTACAGCTTGCTCAGCAGGACGGTGTCTGATGGTGAAGAAGTCGCAGGCCAGTATCCCGTGGGCTTGGGTGTGCAGGAACTGTCGCCAGGTGGGGCTGGTGTGCCGGGGTGCGGGATCGACCTGGGCGGCGCGCGGGATCGTTCAGACGGTGCTGGCCCCGATCTGATGGACGAGTCGGATGAGTTCGGCGTGGATGCGGCGGTAGCCCCAGTGGGGGTTCTCCTTGGCGAGGCGGAGGATCAGCTGGCGGATCTCCGTTGGGGTGGAGGGCCGGCCGGGTGGGCGGTGCGGCTGGGTCCAGCGGCGGCGGACCAGCTGGCGGTGCCAGCGCAGAATCGTCTCTGGCCGCACTAACAAGATCGACTGGGACGCCTGCGGGAGCAGCCGGGCCAGCCCGGCGAGGATCGTGCGGTCGGCCCAGCAGAACCGGGGCCGGGCGACTTGGCGGCGTAGCACGGCGAGTTCGTGGCGGAGCACGAGGATCTCGGCGTCCTTCGCCGCCGAGCTGCGAGCCACCAGCCCCAGCCAGCCTGCCAGCTGACAGAAGACGAGGTAGATCAGCCGAACCGCCATGGCCAGGATCATCCACGTGGTGGTGTCCCGGTCAAGGGCACGTGTAGCCGGTGGGGTATAGGTGTCCGATCGCCTTCAGGGGAAGGCCTATCGATCATCGGGTGAGGCAGAAGCCCTGGTCAGGTCCTGCGGACAGGTTTCGGGCACCCACAGGCAGGCACGGATAGGGCGGCCCCGGTCGGTGCGTCCACACACCGGCCGAGGGCCTCGATCCGAACGTGCGTCGTCAGCAATCCGGACCGTGTCCCAGCATCCCACTGACGGCCGGTATGCGGCACGCGCAGGGCAGCACCTCACCCACCGGCCGTCCGCCCAGCGGGCGTGCCACCAGCCAGCGGACCACACCGAACCAAAGGCAAGTCCAAGCGAACGACCTGAACCGCCGGGTCGAATGGAGCCTCTGACCTTTCCGCCGACACCCATTCGACGCTCCCTGTGATAGCAGGGGTTGTCGTGGTGCCGCCGGTAGCGGCTGTTGCCGGGGTAGGCGCGGCAAGGAGATCTGGGTGCATCCAGCGGGACCCGTCGATCTTGGCCGTACATCGTCTTGTCCCGTCTGCTGATCTCTCGCTGGCACAGGGCGGCTGACCGGTCCCGTGGGTGCTATCTGCGCATCACCGGTGGTGTCGCCGGCTGCTGCCGGGGGACCGTGCGCAGTGGCAGGGTGCTTTCGCGCGGGTTCCGGGCGGCGATGTCGGTCTCACCGAGGTGATCCGCCGGGTCGCGGCCGGCGCGGCGGGGGCATCCGGGACGGAGCCACCCCTCAGCAACGAGACGAAGATCCTGTCCCGCCTGATTCTGTGGACGTGGAACTCGGGGCTGGTGACACCGCCGAGCGCAGTGACGATGATGAACATCAGCACGATGGTCGACCCGAACGTGGTGAGAATACCCAGCGTGAACGGGTCGCATCCGACCTGTGGGTACAGGCTTGGATCGGGCGTGACACGGGTTGCCGCCATCGCCGTGTAGTGCATCCCGCAGACCGCGCCAGCCATGACCGCGGATGCGCTGAGGACCCGGATGATGCCGCCGACACGGAACGCGATCCAGAAGGCGACAGTGGCAGCCACTGCGGCGATGACAACAGAAATCAACACCAAGCTGGGGTTGTAGTCGATCGCCCCGGCGGTCCGCATCGCCGCCATCCCGGTGTAGTGCATCGCCGCGATACCCAGCCCTGCGAAGATGCCGCCGCGAACGAGCCTGTCGGCGTTGAACGGGTCTGCGGCCACCACCCAAATTCCCACCCCGGAGACGGCGACCGCGATGACGAGCGACAGCAGGGTGATCCGGAGGTCGAAGCTGACGGGGACCTCGACGTGATAGGCGACCATCCCGACGAAATGCATCGACCAGATCCCGCCGCCGCCCAGCGCCAGGGCCGTCACCGCCGCCCAGCCAAGCCGCTTGGCCCCGTGGTGCTCCCGGATCCGGGTCGCGCTGGCCAGGGCCGCAAAGGAGCCGAGCGCCGCTAAGCCATAGGAAAGTCCGACGAAATACAGATTGTAGGACGCATCCAGATGGGTATGGGCGGCCGCGAAGCTTACCACGGTCGGATTTGCTGCGGCACCCATGCCATTCACCGCTACTCCCCGTTTTGCGGCTTCACTGTCGCAGAGATTCCTATCGCTTCCCTGCGGTGGAATCCCAGCTCCGACGAGGCAGACCACCCCTGGGCAACACGAAGGATCACAAGAGGGCCACGAGGCGCCCGGGCGGTACGCTGGTGCCGTCACCGACCTCGTGTCGTAACACCAACAGTTCCAAGTCCTTGGACGCTGATGAACGGCCGAGCAGGACAAGCCGGTTACGTACCCGTACGAAGATCAGATGCAGCAGACGTGCGGACACAGCCGACCATCATGCCGTCGATCCCACACCTTCGCGTCACGCCCGGTCACAGACTCAGGCCGACTTCTGGCACCCCACAGGTGGATTTTATGGTCTGTATTTCCGTATGGATCGCGCGTATGGGTTCGGCGGGAAGTTCGATGGAAGACACCTGGGCTGCGCGTATACATTCCGATTCCCGTGCTGGTTTCGCACTGCCGGAACCAGCTGAGGTAGCGTTCCTCCCACACCTTCACCGCGCCTGGAAAATGACCACCAAGAAGGGGATCATTACATGGCCCAGCAGCAGGATCAGCAGCGCCAGCAGGTAGAGCAGCAGCTGCGCCAGAACTGGCGGCAGCTCCGCTACAACATCCTCGACCAATTCGGTCAGATCAGCACGGCGGACCTCGACGCCGCGACCGACATCAATGACCTCGTCGCGCGGATCGCGGACAAGACGAACCACAGTGAGCGCTACGTCGAGAACCGTCTCCGGGAGCTGGCGGGTGTCGGAGGAGGCCAGATCGGGCCCTCCGGCGAGCGTTTCAGCGGCGGCTAGCAGGGCGTCCAGGGTCAGCGGTTCGGCTCCCAGCAGTAACCATCCGCCTGTCAGACGCACCCGCAAGAACATGATCTGCGCCGGTGCGCGGTCCGGTTTTCGTTCACTACTCGGCGCGTGCTGTCAACGCGTTGCGTCGAGTAGCGAACGGAACTCCAGAAGATCGTCGATCATCGTGGTTGTGTCCGTGGTGCGCGGGAGCTGGCACAGCTTGTTCAGCATCGCATCGGTTTCCTCCATGGTAGGAATCTCGTCGATCGGCGCGGCTATGTTGACTACGTAAACCATGGGAACACCGCCTTTCGAGGATGTCGAGCACGTGCCGAGCTACCCCGCTGGCGTGGGCTGACCCGGATGCCGTGCATGCCAGATTCGCATACCCCGATTCGCCGAAAATTGAAGCCAGGCTTCGCCTGTGTTAAATCTGGGGCTGGACTCGGTGCGGCAAGTGACAATCAGGGCGGCAGGCCGGGGCCTGGCCGACGACGTCCAGTCCTCGCGGGTGGCCTCGTCAGCTACGACGCCGAGCGGGACCGCCGCTGACCAACGTGCCTCTGCAAGCCTGCTATCCAGGCACGGATCTTACATGATCGGGGTCTGGCTAGATCAAGCGCTGAACGGCAGTGCTAGAACGTCGGCGCCTGGCGCCCCACAGGCACAGAGGAATCGCGTCAGCCAACCACACACACCGGCCTCGGCGCGTAACAGACCCTGTGGGGCTCCAGAACCCCGATTTGGGCGGTGACCTGCGCGTTTGCCCGCCGGACAGGGCCCGCGTCGGGCAGGCTGGATGGTCATGGTGTGGTCGCTGCTCCACGCCCTGACACGCAACGCTCTCGGACTGACGTTGCTCCGCGTGCGCGGCGACACCGCGAAAGACGTGGAGCTCCTCGTCCTGCGACATCCGGTGGCGGTGCTGCGACGGCAGGTGAACCGCCCGGCCCTGGAACCGGCGGATCGGCTGATCCTCGCAGCCCTGTCCCGGCTGCTGCCCCGAGCCCGCTGGGACGCCTTCTTCGTCACCCCGGCCACCGTGTTGCGCTGGCACCGTGATCTCCTTGCACGAAAATGGACCCCCGCAAGACCCCCGGGCGGCCCCCGGTCCACCGGGAGATCCGCGATCTGGTCCTACGCCTCGCACGGGAGAACCCGACCTGGGGCCACCGCCGGATCCAGGGAGAACTGATCGGGCTGGGCTACCCGGTCGGGGTCGCCACCGTCTGGCGGATCCCGCACCGCGCCGACGTCGACCCCGCACCCCGCCGGGCCGACACCTCCTGGCGCACATTCCTGCGCGTCCAGGCCTCCGGCCTGCTGGCCTGCGACTTCTTCACCGTGGACACCGCGTTCCTCCAACGGATCTACGTGTTCTTCGTCGTCGAGCACGCCACCCGCCACGTCCACCTCCTCGGGGTCACGAAGCATCCGACCTCGGCCTGGGTCACCCAGCGTGCGCGGAACATGCTGATGGATCTCGAGGAGCACCGCCACCGGTTCCAGTTCCTCATCCGTGACCGCGACACGAAACTCACGGCTTCCTTCGATGCCGTCTTCACCGCAGCCGGCATCGACGTGATGCGCACACCCCCTCAAGCCCCGCAGGCGAACACGATCGCGGAACGCCGGATCGGCACCGCCCGCCGCGAATGCACCGACAGACTGCTGATCGTCTCCGAACGGCACCTGACC
The DNA here is from genome assembly GCF_949319125.1 of Frankia sp. Hr75.2. Lineage (NCBI taxonomy): Bacteria > Bacillati > Actinomycetota > Actinomycetes > Frankiales > Frankiaceae > Frankia > Frankia sp. Hr75.2. The sequence continues at coordinate 11,765 of NZ_CASGGV010000318.1, forward strand.
TCGGTCCTCGACAGCTACGCGAAGCATTTCAACACCCACCGACCCCACCGCTCCCTCGGCCAACACCCACCCGACCCGCCGCCCGTGGTCACCCCGACCTTGGAGTCCACCGTCCGCCGCACACGCATCCTCGGCAGCATGATCAACGAATATCGCAACGCCGCCTGCACCTACCGGGGAAGACCGGATCAAACCGCAAAAGGCCAGCTCACAGGCCGAATCGGGGTTCTGGAGCCCCACAGGCCACCGATCAGCCCGGAGATCGCCGCACTGATCGAGCGGCTCGCGACCGAGAACACGACGTGGGGATACCAGCGAATCCAAGGCGAGCTCCTCAAGCTCGGCCACCGGGTGAGCACGTCCACGATCCGCCGGGTCCTGACGTCCCTGGGTCTCCCACCGGCGCCCAGGCGGCAGACCGACACGACCTGGCGGCAGTTCCTACGCACCCAGGCCTCGACCATGCTGGCCGTCGACTTCTTCCACGTGGACTGCGCCGTGACACTGCAGCGCCTGTACTGCTTCTTCGTCCTGGAAGTCGGCTCCCGCACCGTCCACATCGTCGAGGTCACCGCCCACCCCGACGGACCGTGGACCACCCGACAGATCCGCAACCTCCTCATGGACCTCGGCGACCGGGCCGCCGACTTCCAGGTCCTGATCCGCGACCGCGCCGGACAATTCACCGCTTCCTTCGACGCAGTCCTCGCAGACGCCAACATCACAGCCATCAAGATCCCACCCCGGACTCCCCGCGCGAACGCCTACGCAGAACGGTTCGTCCGCACCGTCCGGACCGAGGTCACCGACCGCATGCTGATCTTCGGTGAACGGCACCTGCGCACCGTCCTGGCCGAGTACGCGGCCCACCACAACGGACGACGACCCCACCGCGGCCGTGACCTTCAACCACCACGGCCCGACCACCCCGTCGCAGACCTGACCAAGGAAAGGATCAAACGTCGGCCTGTCCTCGGCGGCTTGATCAACGAATACGAACGAGCCGCCTAAAAGGCCAGGTAAACGCCGGTGGCCGAGTTCGGGCACCCCACAGGCAGAGCACGGCTGGACGACAGGCAGAGGTACAGGTGTCCGATCGCCTTCGACGGAAGGCCTATCGATCACCGGGTGGGATCGTCGAGTGAGCCAAAACCCCTGCTCAGGGCTCACGGACGAGTTTCGGGCACCCACACGCGAAGAAGTTAGGTCTCCGCGCCGGCCTCGTCGGTGGCACGGTCGCAGCCGTTGTTGTACTCGCTCAGCGTCCTGCGGGTCTCGTAGTGGTCGAGCATCTCGAGCAGGCGCTCCTGCAAGGCGTCGTCCGTCATCGTTCCCAGGGTGTGGTGCCGGTCACCGACGGACGATCCTTACGGCGGCCCGCGCGATGTCACTGAACGCCCACTCATCAGTGGGGCCGGAGGCCGCGCTCCTGTCCCGTCCCGCGGGCGTTCTCACCCGGCGTTTCCCCCGTTGCCGCCGCCCTGGTGCCTGCTCACAGTGGGATGTTGCCGTGAGTGCCGCGGTCGCCGGGCGCTGCGGCCAGCGCGAGCGTCAGCTCCCTGCGGGTGTCCGCCGGTTCGATCATCCGGTCGATCACTCCGAGGGAGATCGCTCGTGACAGGCCGCCGGCGGTATGGGTGTGCTCGTTGACGAGCGTGGTCCGCAGCGCGGCGAGCTCGTCGGGGGCGGCCGCGGCTAGGGCGCGCCGGTGCAGGATGCCCACGGCGGCCTCGGCACCCATGACGGCGACCTCCGCTTGGGGCCAGGCGAGGACGGTCGTGGCGCCCAGCGAACGGGAGTTCATCGCGATGTAGGCGCCGCCGTAGGACTTGCGCAGGACGACGCTCACCCGTGGCACCACGGCCTCGGCGAACGCGTAGAGGAGCTTCGCGCCGCGCCGCACGACGCCCTCCCACTCCTGACCGACGCCCGGGAGGTAACCGGGGACGTCGACGAGGACTACCAGGGGAAGCCCGAAGGAGTCGCACATCCGGACGAACCGCGCGGCCTTCTCTGCGGCGAGCGAGTCCAGGCAGCCGCCCTTGCGTAGCGGGTTGTTGGCGATGACGCCGATCGAACGCCCGGAGAGCCGGCCGAGCGCGACGACGACGTTCGGTGCCCAGCGCGGCTGGAATTCCACGTAGTCGTCGTCGGCGAGGCCGGTCTGGTGCGCCGCGCCGTTCCCGCCGTCCGGGTTCGTCCCGGTGCCCGAACCAGGCGGGCCGACCGGAGCGACCGCGCCGTCCGGGCCGTCGAGGACGGCGCGTACTACCGGGCGGATGTCGTAGGCGCGCCGCGGGTTGTCCGGCAGCAGGGAGCTGGGATCGAGTCCGTCGCGGGTGGCGGCGAGGTCGAAGGCCCCCGGTGCCGCCAGCAGCGTGGTCACCCGCCGCGCCCGCAGGTATGCGTCGGCTTCCGACCGGGCGGTGACGTGCACGACGCCGGAGCGCCGGCCGTGCGCGTCGGCTCCACCGAGGCCGTCCATGTCGATCTGCTCGCCGGTGACCTGGCGGACGACGTCGGGCCCGGTGACGAACACCTTGCCCTCGGGCGCCATGACGATAACGTCGGTGAGGGCCGGTCCGTAGGCCGCGCCGCCGGCCGCCGGGCCGAGTACGACCGACACCTGGGGCACCCGTCCGGACGCGGCGATCATGGCGGCGAACATCTGGCCGATGCCGTCCAGGGCTTCCACACCGTCGCCCAGGCTCGCCCCGCCGGAGTGCCACAGCCCGATCACCGGGATACGTTCGGCGACCGCCCGGTCGATGGCGTCGGCGATCCGCCGCGCGCCCGCGGCGCCGATCGCGCCGCCCATCGAGGTGGCGTCGGTGCAGTAGGCGATGACGTCGGTGCCGTCGACCCGGCCGTGGGCGACCGTGACGCGGCAGGGCGGCGAGTGCGGGATAACGGTGAGCGTTCCCGGGTCGAGTAGGCGGGCTAGCCGTTCCCGCGGGTCGCGCGGTGGCCTGGGTTGTTCGGCCACGGTGATGCGGGTGCGGGTGGTCAACTCGGTCATCGGAGCGGCTTTCTGGTCATGAGGTCTCCCCGGTCTGGTGTCCGGCTCATGGACGGGTGCGGGACTCGCGCGGCGCGGCCACGGCCCGGGGGACGGCAGGTGCCGGCCCCCGGGCAGGCCATGGCCCCTTTCGGGTGACGGGCTGCGTGTGTTTCGGCCCCTTCGCTGGTTGCCTGTCCACGAGGGTCCGAGAAAAGGCCTGAGAGCCCTGGAATACCTGACCGGTCAGGGCGACTGGTCGAGGTTGCTGAGCCAGTGGTGGAGATTTCGCGCGGTGGAGATGGCGTGCTCGTTCATCATCGTCTGGTGGTTGCCGCTGACGTCCAGCGTGAGATGGTCGATCTCCCAGTCTGTCGTCCAGCCGTGTTCCTCGATCGTGCTCTGGTCGCCGGGGGAGAGCTGGGGCATGCGCTCCTCGGCTCGGACGAGCACGATCGGTGCCTCGACCGGGTTCGGCTTCCATTTCTCGAACAGGGTCAGGTAGGCGCCCTGGGCGGTGACCTGCGCCTCGGTCATGAGTGCGAACGCCTGGTCGTTGACGGCGATCCCGCGCAGTTCCTCCTGGATCTCCTCGGCGGGAATCCGGTCGCCGGGGAGCCAGGTGTCGAGCAGCAGGACCGCCTTTGGGTGGATGCCGCGTTCCTCCAGACCGGCGGCGACCGCGTGCGCGAGCCAGCCGCCGGACGAGTATCCGGCGATGGCGATGGGTACGCCGATGAAATGGGCCGCGACCAGGTCCGTCAGTATCTCGACGACGAGGTCGGACGAGGCGGGCAGCTGTTCACCTTCCCCGAATCCGGGGAGGGACAGTCCGTAGACGTCTCGTTGGCCGTGCAGGTGGAGGGCGAGCCGGGCGAAGCTGTGCGGTCCGGACGGTGCGACCATTGAGGGCACGCAGACGAGCGTGCAGGGGGCCGGGCCGGCGGAGAGCCGGACCGGTGGCGGCACCGGGCCGAAGTCGGCCGCGTCGTGGAAGACGGGCCGCAGCCTGGCGACGGCCTGCAGGATTTCGACGCCCTCGACGAACTTCCCGTCCGAGCACGCCTGCCGGTACAGGTCGCGGACCCCGGCCGGCGCGGCGTGGGTGGTCGGCGCGGCCGGCCGCCCGGCACCGACGAGGGTCGCGAGGTACTCGGCCAGTTCGGTCACGGTCGGGTGTTCGAAGACGACCGGCGGTGTCAGCGCCAGCCCGGTGGCGGCGGTGAGCCGGCGGCTGAGCTGAACGGAGGCCAGCGAGTCGAAGCCGAGGTCGAGGAACCGGCGCCGCGGGTCCACGTCGTCGGGGGACTCGTGCTCCAGGATGACCGCGGCCTCCTCGCGAACCAGCCGGGCCAGCGTGCTGACACGTTCCTCGCCGGTCAGGCCGGCGAGGTCCATCCGCCTGCCGTCCGCTGGCCCATCCGGAGCGGAGCCGGCGGTCGGCGCCGGTCCGGCACCGTGCTCGGCACGGGTGGGCAGGCCGTCGAAGAAACGGCCGGGACGGAGCGCGGTGAACGGCGGCAGGAAGCGTCCCCAGTCGACGTCGACGACGGTGGTCGCCGCCTCGCCACCGGCGACCGCCTCGGTGAGGACGGTAACAGCCGGCTCCACTGGCAGCGGCGCGAGACCGCGTTCGCGGAGGTAGTCGCGCAGGCCCGGCTCGGCACCGAGACCGGCCTCGGCCCAGGGGCCGAACGCGACGGAGGTGGCGGGCAGACCGTGGCCGGCCCGGTGCGAGGCGAGGGCGTCCAGGTAGGCGTTGCCGGCGGAGTAGGCCGGCTGGCCGCCGCTGCCCCACGTCGCCGAGATCGACGAGATCAGCACGAAGGCTTCCAGCGGGATGGGCCGTGCGCCGTCCGGACGGGTCAGCGTGTCGAGTAGCGCCGCGCCGGTGGCCTTGCCTGTCACCACTTGCGCGAACTCGCTGAGGGTGAGTTCGCGCAGCGGCGCGGTCCGGCCGATGACGCCGGCGGCGTGGACGACTGCGGTCAGCGGTTCGCCGCCGCCGGCCGCCTCGTCGAGCAGAGCGATGACCTGTTCGCGGTCGGCTAGGTCGCACGCCACGACGGATGCCTCGGTGCCCAGTGCGGAGAGCTCGGCGACCAGTTCCGCGGCCCCGGGAGCGGCCGGGCCGCGTCGGCTCGCCAGGACGAGTCGGGACGTCCCGTTGCGGGCGAGGCGGCGGGCGACCTGCGCGCCGAGGGCTCCGGTACCGCCGGTGATCAGTACGGTTCCGTTCGGGCGCCAGACGGGCGTCCCCAGCCCGTCGGCCCCGCCGGCGGAGCTGACGCCCGCTTCCGTGCCGACGCCGGGGCGGGGGCGGGGGCCCGCGGGGGCGAGCCGGGCGACGAACAGCGCGCCGTCTCGCAGGGCCAGCTGGTCCTCGCCGCCGGGGCCGGTCAGCGCGGCGCCGAACAGGGCCAGCGTCTCGTCGTCGAGATCGGCCGGAAGGTCGACGAGACCGCCCCAGCCACGGGGTCGTTCGAGGGCCAGCGTCCGGCCCAGCCCCCAGAGCATCGCCTGGGCCGGAGCGCTGACCGGGTCGGCGGGGCCGGTGCTGACGGCGCCGCGCGTGGCGCACCAGTACGGCGCGTACTGGCCGAGGTCGTCGAGTGCCTGCACGAGTGCGCAGGTCAGCGCGAGTCCGTTGGTCAGTTCCGGGTGCACGGGGTTGAACCGGCTGTCGAACGCGAGCAGCGAGAGGACGCCGCCGATATCGTTCTCGCGGCCGGAGATGTGCTTCGACAGGGCCGCGGCGACAAGACCGCGCTCCGCGTCCGTCCCGGAGAGGGGGACCTGGACCGGTGTTCCGCCGAGGCGTTCGACGACCCAGGACAGCCGGGACAGCGTGTCGTCGTCGATCCCAGCCGGCGGGGTCACCAGCAGCCACAGGCCGGTCATCGGCGCGCCGTTGGCGACGTGGTCGGCGACGGTCGCGGTGGCCTGCTCGTCGGAGAACGGCTCCCACCGCACGTGGTAGCGCCAGTGTTCCGGATCCGTTGCCCGCTCGGCGGCTCCCCGGTCCGTCGCGGTGGCGGTTGTGACGGGCGTCCCGTCCATCCAGTGGTGCGTGCGCTGGAAGGCGTAGGTCGGCAGGTCCAGGTGTTTTCCGCCGCGTACGGGCGGCAGCGCCCGCCAGGCGACGGGGATGCCTGCGGCGTCCAGCTCGGCCAGGGCGGCGAGCAGCGTCTCGGGCTCGGGACGTCCGGTCCGGCAGGCCGCTACCTGCACCGTCTCCGCGCCGCCGCCTGCGGCGTTCGCCGGCAGGCAGGCCGGCACGAGCGCGGTCAGGACCGCGTCGGGACCGAGTTCGACGAACGCCGTCACGCCGTCCCGGTGCAGCCGGCGAACCCCGTCGAGGAAGCGGACCGGCTCACGCACGTGCCGCACCCAGTACTCGGCGGACGTCAGTTCCGTCGCGGTGGCCGGTTCACCGGTGAGGTTGGACATGACCGGTATGGCCGGGGCGTGGTAGGTGACCTGCCCGGCCGCCGTCCGGAACGCCGTGAGCATGTCCTCCATGTGCGGGGAGTGAAAAGCATGGCTGACGGTCAGCCGTTTCGTGCGCCGCCCCCGGGCCGACCACTCAGCGGCCACCCGCTCGACGAGCTCGGCGTCGCCGGCGACGACCGTGGCGGACGGGCTGTTGACCGTGGCGATCTCGACCTTGCCGACGAGGTCGGCGATCGACGCCCGGACCTCCGCCTCGCTCGCGCCGATGGCGGCCATCGCGCCACCCGGTCGGCATTCCTGCATCAGCCGGCCGCGGGCGGCGACCAGCCGGCACGCGTCGTCGAGCGACCAGACGCCGGCGACGTGGGCGGCCGTCAGTTCGCCGATGGAGTGCCCGGCGAGAGTGTCGGGAACGAATCCCCAGGACTCCGCGAGGCGGAACAGCGCGGTCTCGAACGCGAACAGCGCGCACTGGGTGTAGGCGGTCTGGTCGAGCAGCGCCGCGTCCGGCGAGCCGGCGGGAGCGAACATGACCTCGCGCAGCGGACGCTCGAGCAGCGACGCGAACCGGCCACAGATCTCGTCCAGCACCTGCGCGAACACCGGGTAGGCCTGGTAGAGGTCACGGCCCATCCCCGGGTGCTGGCTGCCCTGCCCGGTGAACAGGACGGCGGTCCGGCCGTGGGCGATCGCCGGCCGGGCGGCGCCCGCGACGAGCCCCGCCGCGGGGCGGTTCTCGGCGAGCGCGGCGAGGGCGCCGGCCAGGCGTGCGCGCCCGGCGGGTCCGGCCGGGACGACGGCGACTGCCCGCGACTCGAACCGGGTGCGCCGGGCGAGGGTGAAGGCGATGTCGACCGGATCGAGGTCCGGGTCCCGGGCCAGGCGTTCGCCGAGCCGTGCCGCCTGGGCCCGCAGCGCCGCCTCGGTCCGGCCCGACAGGACGATCGGCACCGGGGCCGTCGGCGCCGGGTCGGCCACCGCCGGGGCCTCTTCCAGCACGGTGTGGGCGTTGGTGCCGCTCACACCGAACGCGGATACCGCCGCCCGGCGCGGCGCGGCGCCGTCGCGTTCCCAGCCACGCTCCTCGGTGAGCAGCGCGACGCCTCCGTCCGCCCAGTCCACGTGGGGCGAGGGCTCCCGCACGTGGAGGGTGCGCGGCAGCACTCCGTGCCGGATGGCCTGGACCATCTTGATGACGCCGGCCACTCCGCTGGCAGCCTGCGTGTGCCCGATGTTCGACTTCAGCGACCCGAGGTGGAGCGGCCGGCCGGCCGGGCGGTGCCGGCCGTAGGTGGCGATGACGGCCTGGGCCTCGATCGGGTCGCCGAGGGCGGTGCCGGTCCCGTGTGCCTCGAGGACGTCCACGTCGCCGGGCGCCAGACCGGCGTTTGCCAGGGTCTGGTGGATCAGTTGCTGCTGGGAGAGGCCGTTGGGTGCGGCCAGGCCGTTGCTGGCGCCGTCCTGGTTGACGGCCGTGCCGCGGATCAGTGCGAGCACCGGGTGGCCGTGGCGCCGGGCGTCGGAGAGCCGCTCCAGCAGGAGAACCCCGGCGCCGTCCGCCCACCCGGTGCCGTCGGCGTCCGAGGAGAAGGCCTTGCACCGCCCGTCGGGAGCGAGACCCTGCTTCCGACTGAACTCCAGGAGCATGCCCGGTGTCGTCATGACCGTGACGCCGCCGGCCAGCGCCAGGTCGCACTCACCCGACAACAGCGCCTGGCCCGCGAGGTGGATGGCCACCATGGAACTGGAGCACTGGGTGTCCACGCACAGGGACGGCCCCTGGAGACCGAACGTGTAGGAGACCCTGCCGGCGATCACGCCGAGGGCGTTGCCGGTGAGCAGCTGTCCCTGGGCCTTGGCCGGAGCGCGGTGCCAGGGCGGACCGTAGTCCTGCAGCGAAACCCCGGTGAACACGCCGGTCCGGGTGCCGCGCAGGGATCCGGGATCCACGCCGGCGCGTTCCAACGCCTCCCAGGAGATCTCCAGCATCAGCCGCTGTTGGGGATCCATGGCGTTCGCCTCGCGCGGGCCTATACCGAAGAAGCCCGGGTCGAACATGCCGATGTCAGGCAGGAAGCCACCCTCGCGGGTGTAAATGGTGCCGGGATGCTCGCGATCCGGATGATAAAGCGCGTCAACGTCCCACCCCCGGTCGGTGGGAAGGCCGACGACGGCATCCCGGCCGTCACGGACCAGCTCCCACAGTGCTTCTGGGGAATCCGCGCCACCTGGTAGTCGGCAGGCCATGCCGACGATGGCAACCGGGTCGTCCTCCCGGGGCTTTCCAGCGGGCGCGACCGCCGTGACCTGTGGGTTCTCCGCGCCGCCGAGGAGACGCGAGCGCAGATAGCCGGCCAGCGCGTCCGGTGACGGGAGATCGAAGAAGAGCGTCGCCGGCAGCCGCAGGCCGGTCGCGGTCTCCAGCTCGGACTGCAACTGCCGGGCGACCTGCCGATAGATCCCGAGGCGGCGCCAGGGCGTGATCGGATCCGCGGCTATGTCCGCGGGCTCTCGATCAGTCAGGGCGCCGACGAGTTCCGCTATCAGGTTCAGCAGGGCTCGAACCTGATCGGAATCCGGTTGGCCGGCGAGGCGGTCACGCAACCCGCCCACGGAACCCCTGGCACGTTCGGCGGGAAATTCGCCGGTTCTGGGAGTAGCGTGCATCCACCTCTCCTGGAGGGAGAAACGACAGGTCGCTGGACATGGGTTCAGCACGGAGAAACCGCCCGTGCCAATTTTTGCTTACTGTTACGCTCCCTCGATTCCGGTGCAACGCGTTATGCCACCTTCTTCCTATTTGCAGGGGTATCGCTTGACAGTCGCGCCGGACCCCGCCGCGGTGGGTGAATTTTGGTCGTTTTGGTCACGAGAATTTACCGTCGCGGCCTTGGCGGGCGCGATTTCGGGAGCGTCGGAAAAACTCGTTCAGCGGCCCGGAATTACCGTCGATCCGTGCCTGTCGGCGGAGTACTTCGCGCGCGGCCGACGGGCCTGACCAACCTGCCGCTGCACGACTTCACCCAGAACCAGCTCTGGTGCGCCCTCGTCGCACTCGCCCTCGACCTGACCATCTGGACCCAGACGCTCGCCCTCGCCGGGCAGCCCGCGCGGTGCTGGGAACCGAAACGGCTACGCCACCGGCTGTTCTCGCTCGCGGGCCGGCTCGCCCGCCACGCCCGCACCACCGTCCTGCACCTCGCCGCCCACCACCCCTGGATGTGATGGCGCGCCGTCTGACTCGTGCCGCTACTCCGACCTGGCGCGACCCGCCGGGAGCTCTGGCCGTCCCATACGGAACCGCCGTAGCCACCACCTCGGCGGCGAAGGCCCGCTACGCCCTCGGCCCTCACCGTGGCCGTAACCACGCCAGCCAGGGCCAGAACGTGACCCTGATGATGCGCAACGTCGCCCGGGACGAGACCCGCATGGTGCGCCACCTCGTGCGCGAGCTCGCCGACCACGCCGACGAAGCGCTGTCCTACGAGGTGCGGGTCGCGAGCGCGGAGTTCGTCCGCGCGACCGACCCCAATCTCCCCGAGGGGTCCGGGACGATGATCCTCACCGCCGAGCAGGAGACCGTCGACCGGCTCGGCCCCGACGAGCGCACCCTGATCACCGACCTGATCGGCGCGATCATCACCGACTACACACCCGTAGCCAGTACATCTCCGCTGACCGGCTCCGCAAGATGCTGCGCGACATCGTCGAAGACGCGCTCACCGCGGTGCGGATCCACCCCGGGGTGTACTTCGTGCACCACCGCCACGCCCCGCCCTCGCTGCGCGTGGGACCACGCCTGCCCGGCGGACCCCCGCACGGTCCCGTCGCCCCTCCCGCTGAGCGTGCGTTTTTGCCGCCGGGTCGGAGAGGGAGGGTCGACAGCGCGTTCGCGACCAAGGCCCAGGTTGACCTGGAATCCATCGCCCGCGACATCGCCCGCGCCCGGGCCGAGGGCCACACCCCTACCAGGTCCGCCGGCTCCACCAGCGCTACACCGCCGTCTACCAGGCCGCCGAGCAGTACCAGGCCGACCTCGACACCCACCTCACCGCCACCGACGCCATCCTCCAACTCGTCCAGGCGCAGATGGCCACCCTGATGATCAGGGTTGCTGATGCGGAGACCGACCCGGCTCAGGCCCTCAGGAACAGCCCTCTCGGGCCTGCGAGCAAGGTAGCTGCGGGCCTGTGGGGCTCCAGAACTTGGGTTTCGGCCTCTGATCTGCTCTTTTGCAGCTGACGTGATCGTTTGGGGGCGTCGTCAGGCGGCGTTGCGGTATTCGTCGATCATGGCGCCGAGGATGCGTGTGCGACGGACGGCGGACTCCGAGGTCGATGTGACCATCGGTGGCGGGTCGGGTGGGTGCTGGTCGAGGGAGCGGTGGGGCCGGTGGATGTTGAAATGCTTGGCGTAGCTGCTGAGGACCGACGTGAGGTGCTGTTCGGAGACGATCAATAGTCTGTCGGTGCATTCCCTGCGGACGGTGCCGACCCAGCGTTCCGCGATCGCGTTCGCCTGCGGTGACTGCGGCGGTGTGCGCACCACGTCGATACCGCCCCCGGCAAACACAGCGTCGAACGAGGCCGTGAACTTCGCATCTCGGTCACGGATGAGGAGGAACCGGTGGGTGTGTTCCTCGAGATCCATCAGCAGGTTCCTGGCCCGCTGGGTGACCCAGGCCGCGGTCGGATGCTTCGTGACCCCGAGGAGGTGGACATGGCGGGTGGCGTGCTCGACGACGAAGAACACGTAGATCCGTTGGAGGAACACGGTGTCGACGGTGAAGAAGTCGCAGGCCAGGATGCCGGAGGCCTGGGCGCGTAGGAATGTGCGCCAAGAGGTGTCGGACCTGCGGGGTGCGGGGTCGACGCCGGCGCGGTGCAGGATCCGCCAGACGGTGGCGACCCCGACCGGGTAGCCCAGCCCGATCAGTTCTCCCTGGATCCGGCGGTGGCCCCAGGTCGGGTTCTCCCGTGCGAGGCGCAGGACCAGATCGCGGATCTCCCGGCGGACCGCTGGCCGCCCAGGGGTCTTGCGCGGGTCTTCACATGGCCTATCGTGGCCATAATGTCGTTCAGGGTAGCGACCATAGGCGGATGGTGCTGTCGCTGCTGGTGCTTGCCAGCACGCGGCCGTTCGGGGAGAAGCGCACCGAGAGAACCCAGCCCTGGTAGCCGGTGAGTGGCGCGCTGATGGGCTCCGGGTTGGACAGGTCGGTCACGTCCCACAGTCTCACGGAGTTGTCGAACCCGCTGCTGGCGAGAGTGCTGCCATCCGGGGAGAAAGCGAGCGACCAGACGCGGTTGGTATGCCCGGTGAGCGGTCTCCCGATCGGGTGGGGGTCCTCCGGAACGGCAAGGTCCCAGAGTCGGACCACGCCGTCGGTGCTCCCGGTGGCAAGGAGTCGTCCGTTGGGGGAGAAGGCGGCCACGTACGTGGTGGCGGGTGTTGGCAGGGATTGGGTCAGTCGTTTAGGGGCCCCACGGTCGGCCATGTCCCAGATCGCGATGGTCCTGCTGTAGCCGGCGGCTACCAGGAGGCGGTTGTCCGCGGAGAAAGCAACCGATGTCACGAACTCCATATCGCTGCTCAGTCGCGCGAATTGCCACGGTCTGGCGTGGTTGGTCATGTCCCACAGTCGCACCGTCGTGTCGTCGCTGCCGGATGCGAGCGTGCGGCCATCCGCGGAGAACGCCACCGACCATATCGGTCTCGAGCCGTCGGTCAGCGCACGACCAGCCGGCTGGGGAGCCCCGATGTCGGCTGTGTCCCACAGCCATATGGATCCGTCCCAGCTGCCACCGGCCAAAATACGCCCATCTGGCGAGAACGCCAGTGATGTCACCCCGTCGCGTGGGCCGGTTAGGGCAGGATCGATCCGGACGGGCGTGGCGGGGTCGGTCATGTCCCACAACCACACTCCGCCTTTCCTGCTACTGCTAGCCATTACTTTCCCGTCGGGGGAGAACGCGGTGGACAACGCCCAGCCGTTCTGATCGGCCAACGGGCGCCCGAGCGGCCGGACACCGGGTTCACGCCCGAGAATCATGGCGAGAATGAGAACGATACCTACCACGCTGGAGAACAACACCATGATGATAGCTGCGACGGAGATACTCCGGCGGTTCCACTTCCAGCCGGATCTGCGCGCGCCGTGAAACCGGCTGTGTTCATTCTGTGCGGCTGGTCTTGGTGCGGAGTCGTCCGCGGCTGCGAGTGCTGGTGGCACCAGAGAGACCGGATGGGTTGAGTACTCGGCGCCTTCAACAGAATCGGTGTTATCATTGTCGCCGCCTGCGGTGGGAAGTTCGGTGCCGTCGCTCGTCGAGATCGACGCCGCAGTTTCCCAGAGTCTGAACAGGCGTGCGATTTCGTCCCCGTCGGCGCCGCATACTCGCGCGACGCGTTCGATGGTGCCGAACTGTACTGGCACGGACTGGCCTGTGCAGTAGCGCTGTACTGTGGATCGACCCGCGTTGACCTTTCGGCCGATCCATTCGTAACTCCGACCGCTGCGCTGCTTGAGTGCAGAGAGGAGTTCACCCAGCTCCTCGGAGGATGAGGCCGTCCTGACGGGTTTCCCTAGATCCCCATCCCGTGGTGAAGTCATGGCCAGCATGCTACCGACGGAGGGCGTCCGAGGATCTCCGCGTCCCAGTGCGCTGCGTTTCCGCAGGTCACAGCCGGTCTGATGTCCCGGGACCCCAACCCAGCTTAGCCCGGTTGTCAGATACTGGGCGGCTCTGCGACGCTACTGAAACCGCCAGCGGACGAGGCTCTCCCAGCCATCGTTGAGGCGCGGTATATCAAATGGCCCTGGGGCTTACGATCATATTTCCAGAACCGGAGAGCCTCAGATTTGGTCCCGGTGGATCGCTGTCGAAGCAGCTGATTCTCTGAGCTGACAGAAACGGTGCGTGGGAGTTAAGAAATGCAATCTGTAATGACAATCAAACTAGGCTGGAGGGCGGACTGGTGAAAGGATGGCCGCGACTCCCGTCGTGCCTGCGACAGGTCTGGAAGCAGTTCGCGATCGTCGTCGGCGGAATCCTTCTGGCGCTCCTGGCGGCGGCGAATCTTCCTGGTCCATCCGCGCGGCCGGCGGGAGTTGGTGCTTCGGCGGTCACGCCGGGCGCGAGTGCAAATGCGCCGGACCAGATACCGCATCTGTTACGCCGATACGCCCAGACCGCTGTCCCTTCGCTCCCTTCAGATGCCGCCCCGATCAGAGCCACCCGAGCTCCGGTCGTTGTCCCCAACGTGGTCGGCCTGGACCTGCGGACGGCGGAGGGCGTGCTTTTCCCCTCGCTATTGCCCAGTGCCATCGATGATCCGGCCTGGCGCGGGCGGAGGACCGTCGGGTCGCGCTGGGTGGTCGTGACGCAGAAGCCGGTCGCTGGCAGCCAGGTGCCAGCGCTGACCACTATCGATCTGTACGTGGTTGAGGCTCGGGAGTCGGATTGAGTCCGCCCCGGCGGGCCTGGGGAAGAGAGCGTCCGGGAGGAATCTGCCCGGTGCAGGATCCGGAAAGGGCATACGTGTCGGGATCGACTCGGTGTCAGTGGGGAACTGGTATGTATTTTTCTGCCAAGCGCGACTTTCAGGTTACTGAAAGGAGAGCGGAGTATCTAATCGCTGGGCGGTGGTTGCGGGTCGCTACCGGGGCCGCGGCGTCGGGGGCTGCGCTTGCGACGATGGGGATCTTCTACCTGCGCGCCTCGATGCATCCGTCTGGCCTCGGCGGAGAAGCGGAGGCTCGGGCGATGGTGGAGTGCGTGTTGCTGATTGCATCGGTCACGCTGGCGACGCTGGCCGGCTACCAGGTCGCCGCGGACGGGACGCGCCGAGCGTACGCGCAGGCATGGACAGCGGGCATCCGGGAAAAGGACAGCAATGCCCGCTTTTGCGCCCGGTATTTCTTCGGCCGCGCGGTTGACCGGCTCGGCAGCGAGAACAACACGACTCGCCTCGGCGGGATCTACGCCCTGGAGCGGATCGCGATGGACTCACCGAGTGACCAGCGCGCGGTCGTCGAGGTCCTCTCCGCCTTCATCCGCACCCGCAGCACGGACCCTACGCTGCGGCCCGCCGCGTCCGGTCCGGTCGTTCCGCTGCGCCCTGCCGTGGACATCCACGCTGCGGTGGCGGTCCTGGGGCGTCTGTCCGTCCTCGACGGTGTCCCCCGCGCGGACTTGAGTGGTGCGAAGCTGACAGGTCCCGCCGCCCTGCACTGCATACAGGCCAGCTATGGCAACCTCAGCAACACCGACCTCACCGGAGCGGACCTCAGCCACGCCCATCTGGGTCGGGCGGACCTCACTGCCACCCGGCTGGGCGGCACGGATCTCACGGGCGCCTCGCTGAACGAGGCCAACCTCAGCTATACCTGGTTGGGCGGAGCGAACCTGACCCGCGCCCGGCTAGGCGGCGCGGATCTCACGGGCGCATCGCTAAGCGGAGCGAACCTGACCCGCGCCTGGCTGGACGGCGCGGATCTCACGGGCGCATCGCTAAGCGGAGCGAACCTGACCCGCGCCTGGCTGACCGAGGCGGACCTGACCGGCGCCTGGCTGGGCGGAGCGAACCTCATCACCGCGGTGGGACTGGTCCAGGATCAGATCGACGCGGCATACGGCGACGGGTGGACGCGGCTACCGCCGGAACTAACGAGACCGGCCTCGTGGACCTCGGCCGAGGCTGACGAGTACCGCCCGGCAGATCCACACCAGTTCGTCGGACAGTGGCATCCGGAGGTGCTGGCGGGGCAGGAAAACGCCCTGTCCGCCTGGGACTATCACCAGACGATCCTTCCGAAGGTCGTGATTGTGTGAGCGAGGCGCCGCACGACCTGGCCGCACGACCTGGCCGTGCGCCAGGCTCCGGCGCCGGTACGTCCGGTGCAACGCGCCTGCCCGGGTCGGCGACCGGCGGGTCCGCCGTTCGCGCGCCGCGCTCATGCGGGCCGCGGTGACCTTGGTGGCAGAGCGGGGCACGACAGCGATCAAGGTGTCTGATCTCGCGGAGACGGCGGATGTCAGCCGCCAGCTGATGTATCTGCAGTTCGGTGATCGTGACGCCCTGTTCCTGGAGGCGGCACGTGATCTTCTGGCGCGGGAGCTTCTGCCCGACATCACCCAGGAGCCTGAGGGCGGACGCCTTCGAGTGCTGGTCACGACCCGGCACTTCGCGCGGTACCGGTCCTTCTACCGGGCGATGCTGATGGGGTCGTGTGCGTTCGGTCTGGCCAGGATCTTGCACGGTCTCGTCGCTCCGTTCGGGCAGCAACTGGTGGTTCGGATGTCCGACGGGTCACTCGCCCCGGATCTCGTCGAGGACTTTGCCGGGTTCGTTGTCGGTGGGTGGTCCGCGCTTTTCGCTTCGTGGGTGGTGGATGGGCCCGATCCCCTCGACCCGGAGGCGTTTGCGGACCGGCTGATCCGGATGCTGTCCGCCGTCGCCCTCCGTGAACGTCCACCCGAACTGATGATCACAGTTGGAGAGTTGGACTGATGCCTGCTGACATGAGCCCCCGTGGCCGAGGGATCGCACCGGGTTGGCTGAGGGCGGCGCTGCTCTGCTGCCTGCTTGCCGCCACTGCGACGGTGGCGGGCTGCTCGGACGGGGCGCCGCAGAAGCCGACGACGTCCGTGATGCCCGCGCCGCGGCCAGCAGGGCCAGCGGCCGACTTACAGGAGCTGACCGGCGGCAAAGGGGTGAACATGGGCTCGCCGGTGGTGGTCGACTTGACCGGGCCCGGCTACATCCAGAACGAATATGTAGCCTCGGGCACCGCGACGTCCTACCGGCCACAGGGTGCGCTGGCCCGCGATGGCCGCTGGGTTTTCCAGCCCGCCGATGCTGCCGCCTACCGCACCCGGGTTCTCGTCCGGCGTCCGGCGGATGCGCGGGACGTCAGCGGCACCGTGGTCATCGAATGGCTGAATGTCAGCTCCGGCGTCGACTCGGACGTCGAGTGGTACAACACCTATGAGGAGCTGATGCGGCACGGTGACGTCTGGGTGGGCGTCTCGGCCCAGCGCATCGGCGTGATGGGCGGGGACGTACTCACACCGTCCGCCGCCGGCAGTACGACAACCGGCCTACGGGGCACCGATCCGGCCCGATACGGGTCGCTCAACCAGCCCGGGGACGGCTACGCCTTCGACATCTTCACCCCGGTGGCCCGGGCGATACGCGCGGGCGGTGTGGCGATGGGCGGCTCCACGCCGAAATACCTGCTCGCCGCCGGCGAATCCCAGTCGGCGTATGCCATGGTCACTTACATCAACGGGGTGCAGCCGCTCACCCAGGCATTCGACGGCTTCCTGGTCCACAGCAGAGGCAGCGGCGCACTACCGCTCGTCGGGCCAGGCCAGTCCACCAGCCTCACCGACACCGCCGCGACCACACCGACACTCGTCCGAAGCGATACCGGCGTGCCTGTGCTCGACGTCCAGACCGAGGGTGACCTCACCGTCGTCCTGAACTCCCTGCGGGCGCGGCAGGATGACAGCAGCCGGTTCCGCCTCTGGGAGGTGGCCGGAGCCGCACACGCCGACGCCCACGCGCTCGGCCCGTTCGTGAATGCGCTCGACTGCGGGGTGCCAGTCAACAACGCCCCGACACACATCATGGTGAAGGCCGCGATCCGTGCCCTCGAGACCTGGGTCCAGGCCGGGACCCCACCGCCCACCGCGCCGCGAATCACGGTCATCTCCGGCGACAGTCCCGACGTCGCCCGCGACACCGACGGCATCGCCGAAGGCGGCATACGTACCCCGCCCGTCGATATCCTGTCTGGTACTCCCGCAACGAACGCCTCAGTGCTCTGTGAACTGTTCGGCTCGACGAAACCACTGCCGGTCACGCGCATCGCCATGCTCTACCCCACGAAGGACGCCTACCTGCAGCGTTATACCGCTGCGGTCGACAAGACCATCGAGGCCGGTTTCGCGCTGACTGCCGACCGCGCCGCACTGCTCGCCTACGCACAACCAGATCGCATCCACTGAGTGCCCGATGCAGGTCATCGCCCTCCGCCGTACAGGCAGATTCAGACACGCTTACCGGGCTGAAAGGCTGCGCATTCATGCCAATATCATACGTCTGCCGCCCTCGCCCCACCGGAGCACGGTACGCACCAAAAAGCCAGATTGACACGCTGGTCGTCAGCGGCGACTCGTCGTATGCCGAGTCCATCAGGATGAACATCGAGAAGATCTCCGGATTTGCCGTTGGTGCGGTGACTCTCACCGGCGGCCAGTCCATACGGCTACTCACTCACAACTCGTATGATCTAGTCATACTCGACCTCGACCTGTCCGATATGGCTGGCCTTGAAGTATGTAGATCAATTCGGTCCCGTAACGCGGGGCCGGACATAATCGCTGTCACCGCCGACCGTGAACTTGCAACAGTCCGAGTAGCCGTCTCCTACGGAGTCATTCATTACCTGGTGAAGCCTTTCGATTTTGCCGACTTCCGGGCCCGCCTCCACCGGTACGCGCTATTCCGACAGCAGGTCGCGGATAATGCCACCGGCCAGATAGGACAGCACGAGATCGATTCCGCTCTGGCCATGCTGTCGCCAGACCCCACGGCGCAGCCAAAAGCCCCGAAGGGCCTGACCGCGGCGACACTCGATGCCATCGTCACGTGCCTGCGCGCGGCGTCCACGCCGGTCTCGTCGGACGATGTTGCCAGAACATTAGGCATTTCCCGAGTAACCGCCCGACGTTACCTCGAACGGTTGGCCCAGGAACGGCTGGCAATCCGCCGCCAACGTTATGGACGGCCTGGACGCCCGGAGCATCTCTACTGTTGGCGGGCAGGGGATCAAGAACCTGAAACCGTTCACATGGGCCAGGGGGCCCGAAGAGATCCTGACAGTCTCCCCCCTTATCAATCTTGAAGGGTCAGGGTCTGACTATGGTGCGTCCGGAACGAGGGTGGAGCGAAGCGCGAGGAATCCGTGAACGCCGTGCCGGAGAGGGAAAATGGCATGCCCAATCTCGGCGCGCGCGGAGAGGTTCCGGTAGTCTTGCCGAGAAAACAGCGAGGGTTTCTATCTATGCGTGGTGGGCTTGGCGGAGCCTCGAATCGTTAAGGTTGGTATCGCCGGGACCCCGTCCACGTCCTTGAATACCCCTTCGTGCGTTGCGCGAGTTCGGAGAAGCCGGCGTCGACAGCACGGGCGGCCGAATACAGCGACAGACGAGGCAAGGCGCATAGTGTGCTCTACAGAGTAGCGAAATGGATACTTCCGGTCGCTGCTCTTCGCCATTCCACGGAGAAGCGATGATTTTCGGTAGATTGTCGATACGATGGATAGTGTCGGTTGCAATTGTCGTTGTTGTGGCTGGCTGTACTTTGCCGGGCAGTGGGAAGCGGCGACCGGTGGCGGTTGGCTGTGACAGCCCGGGAGTCACCTCCGACCAGGTGAAACTGGGGTTGGTGTTCTCTGACTCGGGTATTGGTAGCACTGCACTTTCCTCGGCCCGGTCCGGGGTGGATGCTCGGATCAACCTGGCCAACGCTCAAGGTGGCATCCACGGTCGTAGGATTTTTTACCAGTGGCGCGATGACGCGAGTTCCTCGTCGCAGAACGCGCTGGCCACTCAGGATCTTGTGCAGGAATCCGTGTTCGGTCTCGTGGCAGCTACGGCCTCGCTCGAAGGTTCACTGGCTCGTCTCGACGCGCAGGGCATCCCCGTGGTAGGTATCGCGCTTCCGTCTTGGAACAGGTATCGTAACCTTTTTTCCCACCTCTACATGCCCTCTCCGGGAACGGTCGCCCGATATATCCAGGCCCACGGTGGGACGAGAATCGCTGTTGTTACCACTGGCACTGTAGCCTTAACCATGGAGACCATCACTCAGTACAAAAACGCCTTCAGTGCTCTCGGACTCGCCGCGACCGATCCCATCCCGTACACGAGCAGTAGTGACAGCCCGCAGCGCATAGTCCACCAGCTCGCTGCTATTCGCGCCGATGCCCTGATCGGCTTCACCGCGCCAGAGGATCTTGCTGACATCGTGCAGGCAGCTCGTGCCGCGAGCCTACGCCTGAACGTCGGTGTTTCCCTGACCGGCTATGACAAAGCCCTTCTTCCCGCGTTCGGTCAAGCGCTGGCTGGTGTGTCGATCCCCGTGTATTTTCGTCCGTTCGAGGCGGGAGGCCCAGCCATCGACCGCTACCGCGATGCAATGACACTCTACGCGCCTGAAAGTATCGAACCCGACCAGCAGTTCGCCATGCTCGCCTACATATACACCGACCTGTTCCTACGCGGACTTGACCTGGCCGGCACCTGCCCAACCCGTGAAGGGTTCATCAAAGCTCTACGGAGTGTCACTGACTATGATGCGGACGGTCTGATCTCGCCTGTCGACCTAAGTACCAACTCTACCCACCCCCTCGATTGCTTCGCGTTCGTCCGTGTCAACCCCACCGGCACCGCGTTCGATGTCGTAAATCAAAGACTCTGCTCCGACGGCTCGGAATCCCTGCCGCCGGGAAATGAATCAACGCCAACCGGCCGTAGTCGGTAAGAAGACAGAGAAGTGAGCCTTTCCCGCGTGACTTTCAGCCAGCGCGTGTGAGCGCCACGGGGTGTGGTTGGTTACGGGCGAAGCTGAGGGCCGCGGCAAGGGGCTCTGCTCCCCCCGGCTGGTGTCGTGATCAGACTGCCATGGCAAGTTCGGTGAAGGTAAGATCTTGAATGGGTGGTGCGTGCACGTGCTGCTTGTCGCCGGGCTACCCCACTCTCAGATCGCCGGGCGACTCTGGCTCGACGGCAAGACCGTGCGTCGCTTCGCCCGTGCGACCACCTCTGACGAGCCGATCAACGGTGCTCCTACGAGACGACGCGGCACCTCGGACCGCCATGCCGTCTATCTGACCGCACGGTGGAACGCCGGTGTCACCAGCACCCGCCAGCTCCACCAGGAGCTGTGCGACGGCTGCCCCGACCTCGGCTCTTCGCCCGCGAACGGGTCGCTTCCTTCGCCGACGTACTCGTCCATCGCCGCAGCGGCGCAGCGCTGGAAGCATGGGTCCAGTGGGCCGAGGCATGCGCCCTGCCTGCGCTACGCGGCTACGCCACCGGCCTGCGTTCCGGCTGGGACGCGGTCGCCGCCGGTGTCACCCACACGTGGAGCTCCGGCCAGGCCGGAGGGCAGGGGGTCATGTTGGATCAAAATGATCAAACGTCAAATGTTTGGACGAGCGAACCCAGACCTGCTCCGCACCTGTGAGCTCGCCGACCAATAAAGATCCAAACCACAATCACGGAACTTGCGCCAGAGCCCAGTTCCAGGCGTCGTCGGCGGCTAGGCCGCAGCGGGTGCCGGTCGTAGCGGATCGGACCCGTGGCGCGGGTCAATTACGAGGTGAAATATATGACTATGTCCAAAAACTTCGAGCAGGTAGACGGTGTGGGGCCGGTTGTCGGTGGGACACAGGGCAATCCGCCTTCCGTCGGTGGGTCGCTGGTGCGGTGGGTGCAATACCAGGCGCCAGTGTTCGTACGGGTGCAGTCGGACGTGGACGGTCAAGGTGGCAGGGTCACCAAGGTGATCGTGGTTGCTGACCCCGGTGACCTACACCTCGCTCGTGACGGCCATGGTCGTTTCCTGGTTTACGACAACGGCTTCGACCCGCTTCGACAGGATGACTCCCAGGCCGGCCTTAATCTCGTCCAGACGGTTTCGATCGCCGAGGACCGCCACCGCTGGCCCGATGGGCACCTCGTCGCCCTCGGGAACGGCTGGGACAGCGGACCCGACCCACGTATTGACCCCGCCTACTACCCCGACCGCGACTGCCTGCCATCACCGGTTGAGCCCGCCGAGGGTGGCACAGGTCTAGCCTGGGATGGGTGGTGACCGGTGACGGAGCAGCGCTGCTGCACCGGGGCTTATGGCGGCGGCGCTGGTGAGCTCGTCTAGTAGCGTGTCGCTGCTTAGTTCTGGCGTGTCTGGTTGAGAGGTTCGGTCTGGCAGATCTCTTCCTCTCTGCCAGTCAGGACTGTGTCATGGGTTCGCAGAAGAAGCGCCGCGAAGAGAAGGTTGATCTCGTGGAAGGGTTCGCCGTCTTCGTCGTAGGCATGCTCGATGCAGCCTAGGAACTCGACGTTCCGGACCCGGAGACCGGTCTCCTCGTAGGGCGGTCTCCCGGCGAAGTGCCGTGTCCACGGTCTCGTCCGGCTCGACGTTCCCGCCCGGCAGGAAGTACCAGGTCTGCCCCCGGCGGTTGGTGAGCAGTAGCCGGTCCTCGGCGAATGCCACGAGGCGGGCGCCACCTGGCCGCAGGTAGCACCATGCCCAACGGCCACACTCGGGAGCCATGGGGCATGGACATCACCACAGTGGAGGAGCGGGGACCGGCGAGACGTCGCGGCCGGCCACGACTGTCATGGCGGTGGCGGTGGCGCTGTTTCTGATCTTCACCGTGGTCGGTGTCGTCCTGCTCTGGCCGTCCGGTGGCACCCGAGAAACCCCCGAGGATCTGCGCGGCCTGGTGGGCGGCGCCAGCCAGCTCGTCAACGCCACCATCGAACGCGCTGGCCGGGGTCCCTGCCCTGACCTGACCGGCGCAGGGGCACCTCCTGCGACCTGCGAACAGATCGACGTCGTCCTGGACGATGCGTCGGAATCCGACAGCCGGCTCCATCTCGACACTCTGGTCGACCCCACCGGCCCGATCCTGAAAGCCGGGGACAAGGTCCGTCTCGCCCCGACCACCGACATCGCGGGCCAGGCGACCTACTACGTCGCGGACTTCCAACGCTCCACTCCGATCGGCTGGATCGCGTTCCTCACCGCCGCGGTGGTCGTCGCGGTTGCCCGTTGGCGCGGACTGGCCGCGCTCGCCGGCCTGGCCCTCAGCTACCTCGTGATCGTCAAGTTCACGTTGCCGTCCCTGCTCGACGGACATTCCCCCGTCGCGGTCGCCCTGATCACAGGCACCGCCCTGGTCGTCGTCCTGCTCTACCTCGCCCACGGCGTCTCCGCCCGCACGACCGCCGCGCTGCTGGGCACCCTCGCCAGCATGGCCCTCGCCGGCGCCTTCGGCGCCTTGGCGATCGACCTCGCGCGCATCACCGGACTCGGTTCTGACGAGGACGTGATGCTCAAGGGGTTCGCCGGGCAGCTGAGCCTTCCCGGTCTTGTCCTCGCCAGTGTCATCATCGGCTCACTCGGCCTGATCAACGACATGACGATCACCCAGGCTGCTGCGGTCTGGGAGGTCTCCGCCGCGGCCCCGCAGGCCTCGTTGCGGCACCTGTACCGCTCCGGGATGCGCGTCGGACGCGACCACATCGCCTCCAGCGTCTACACCCTCGTCCTCGCCTACGCCGGCGCCGCGCTCCCGACCCTGCTCCTGTTCACCCTCGCCGACCGCAGCAGCGCCGACCTGGCCAGCACCGACCTCGTCGGCGCCGAAATCGTGCGGACCGCGGCCGGCACCATCGGCCTCGTCGCCTCGGTACCCCTCACCACCGCCATCGCGGCACTCGCCGCATCACGACGACACCCCCCAGGCTCGGCATCCCCTTCGACCGACATCGACACCGACACCGACTTCGCCCCAGCCGGTCACGCCGACGCGGACACCCAGCCCCTCATCTACCGGGCCAGCTAACGTTCGTCGTCCGGGTTCATCGATGCGTCGGGGACCCCGCACCCACAAGCTGGAGCAGCGCCTGACTCAGGCCGGTCAGGGCACGTCGCGCCGCATGGTGAGGACGCGACCGGCGGTGGCCGCGAGCGCCGACCAAGCGGCAAGTACGAGGGCGCCGACGGCCGGTGGGAGCAGGATGTCGGGGTCCTGCCCCATCAGAGCGAAGCCGGCCTGGCCGGGGGCGAGCCGTCCGACGTCGGGAATATAGGCGATCAGCAGGTTCTCGATGAACAGCAGCCAGGTGGCCAGACCAACCAGGGCGGTGACCTGATTACGCAGGATCGCGCCCAGACCGAGACCGAAGGCGGCCCACAGCGCGCCC
The DNA here is from genome assembly GCF_949319125.1 of Frankia sp. Hr75.2. NCBI lineage: Bacteria > Bacillati > Actinomycetota > Actinomycetes > Frankiales > Frankiaceae > Frankia > Frankia sp. Hr75.2. Next base: position 35,225 of record NZ_CASGGV010000318.1, read on the forward strand.
ACCAGGGCCCCGCCAAGAAGGAGACGCACGACATCGGGGTGGGCGAGGGTGATGTCGATGCCACGACCAGCGAGGACAGAGCTTCCGACGACGATGGCGACGAGTTCCACGGCGAACCCGAACGTTGCCCCGGTGAGGGCGCTCGCGCCGAGCTTGGCGGTCAGGACCTGTCCTCGCCGCGGGGTGACGAGGAACGTCGAGCGGATCGTTCCATGACGGAACTCGGTGGCGATGGTCATCGCGCCGCCGATCCCGGCGAACAGGGCTGCGAGGACTCCCCAGCCGAACACCCGCATCTGATCTGTGACGGTTACCAGCTGGTCTGTGCTGAGGCTGAACGCATGGAGGGCCACCGCGAACAGGCCGAGACCGAGCAGGGTCAGCAGCAGGGTGAGGTCGGTGCGGGTCGAGCGCTGCTTGCGCAGTTCGGCGGCGAGGACGGTGTTCACGCGGCCACCTCGGAGGTGACGGCGAGGTAGACCTCTTCGAGCGTCTGCCCGTCCGCGGTCAGCTGATCGAGCCGACCCTGTGTTGCCAGCCGACCTCGGTGGAGTATCAGTACCTGGTCGACGGTCTGACTGACCTCGGCGAGGACGTGGCTGGAGACGAGGACTGCCCCGCCCCGCTCGGCGAATCCGCGCAGCATCGCGCGCAGCCACTGCATCCCTGCTGGATCGAGGCCGTTCGCAGGCTCGTCGAGGACGAGTAGGCGGGGTTCACCGAGAAGGGCTCCGGCGAGCCCGAGCCGCTGACGCATCCCCAGGGAGTAGGTCCGCACCCGTCGGTCAGCCGCCGCGTCGAGCTCGACCATGGCAAGCACCTCCTCGACGCGGGTATCGGGGATCCCGGCAGCCAGCGCGAGGACACGCAGGTGCTCGCGGCCGGAGCGGGCGGGGTGAAGGTCATGAACGTCCAGCACCGCACCGACTTGCCTCGCGGGACTACCCAGGTCCTGATACGGATGGCCGAGGATGAGGGCCTCGCCGGAACTCGGCGTGGCCAGGCCTAGCAGAAGCCGAAGTGTTGTGGTCTTCCCTGCTCCGTTCGGGCCGAGAAATCCGGTGACGGTTCCCTTCTCCAAGGCGAAGGTCAGGTCGTCGAGCACGACGGTGTCGCCGTAGCGTTTACTCAGCGAGCGCACGCTGACGATCGCGTCGTGGGTCGACGCCAAGGCTGTGGGCCTCACATCGCCGGTCCGGTGGTCCATGCGCAACTCCTCACGGTGATGTCTGGTTGTCTGTCCGGCACCGATCGTGTCGGTACCAGGGTGCGGTGGCATCGGCCGTGGGAAGCGGGTCGTCTACTCCTGTAGGCGTATGCGCGCCGGGCAGGGCGCGGTTAGATTCGGCTCATGGGACGCGGGCAGATCTCCGCTGTGGACGCCGCCGTCCCGATCCTGGTCGGTGCCGTGATCACCGCCGGAATCGTCGTTCGTGCGCAGACCGAAACCGTCCACACGGCGCTACCACTGGGACTGGCCGCAGCCGCGGCTCTGGCGGCACGCCACCGCGCTCCTGTGATCACACTCGCCGTTACCGGTGGCCTCGTTCTCGGCTTGTGTACCATCGAGCCCGCGGCCGGCGCCGCGGCCGTCTTCGCACCCGCCGCGGCGCTGTACTCGGTGGGACTGCGCCGCGGCCGGGCCCATCAGGTCGTCGCGGCGCTCGCGGCCGTCGCCGCGATCCTCGCCACCGACCTCTTCCTCACCAGCCCGGCCACCATCGCCCCGCATACTCTCGGCCACGCCGCTCTCGTCGCCATACCGATGCTCGCCGCCGACACACTGCGGACCCGCCGTTCCTACGTGTCGCTGCTGCTGGAGCGCGTCGAACTCGCCGAACAGTCCCGTGAGCAGGAAGCACGGCGGCTCATCGAGCAGGAACGGCTACGGATCGCCCGGGACCTGCACGACGTCGTCGCACACACCCTGACGACCATCAACGTCCAGGCCAGCGTCGCGGCGCACCTGCTCGACGACAAGGCCGGACACGCCCGAGCGGCCCTCGCGACGATCGCCGACGCCAGCCGCGACGCCCTCGACGAGATCCGGGCCGTCGTCGGAGTCCTGCGCGATCGCGACTCCGACAGCGGCCCTGCCAGAGCGCCACTCGAACCGACTCCCGCCGTCGAAACCGTTCACGACCTCGTCGCCCGGCTCCGCGACAGCGGCTTCGACGTCACCGTCCGAGTACAGGGTGAGCAGCCCGAACGGATACCGGATGCGGTCGGTCTCGCGACCTACAGGATCGTCCAGGAATCACTGACCAACGTCCGCCGCCACGCCCCCGGCGCATCCGCACAGGTCGGCCTCACCTTTACCGCGACGCAGATGCTCATCACCATCGAGAACCCGACCGAGCCTGCGGGAATAGGCGTCGGTACGGGCACCGGCACTGACACCGCGGCCGCAGCCGGGGCTGCCGGCAAGAGCGAGGTCGGTGCCGGAGTCGGAATCATCGGGATGACCGAACGAGCGGCAGCGATCGGCGGAACTCTCGCGGCGACCCGGATACCGCACGGATTCCGGGTGTCCGCCGAGCTGCCCTACCGCCCAGCACCGGCAGTCACATGACGCGCGTTCTGATCGCCGACGACCAAGCCGCGGTACGCGGCGGCTTCGCCGCCCTCGTCGCGGCCGAGAGCGGGCTGGTGCTGGCCGGTGAGGCCAGCAACGGACGCCAGGCCGTCGACATCGCCCGGCGAGTGCTTCCGCATGTGGTGCTGATGGACATCCGCATGCCCGTTCTCGACGGACTGGAAGCAACCCGCCTCATCAGCACCGACCCGACCCTCACCCGCACCCGGGTCCTCATCCTCACCACATTCGACCTGGACGAGTACGTCTACACAGCACTGCGGGCCGGAGCCAGTGGCTTCCTCCTCAAAGACGCCGGACCCCGCGAACTGCTCCACGCTATCCGCGTCGTCGCAGCCGGCGATGCACTGATCGCACCGTCCGTGACCCGCCGGCTGATCACCGAGTTCGCCGCCCGCCGCGACCCAAGCGTGCCCCCCGCGACGCTGGCGACCCTCACCAACCGGGAACGCGACGTCCTTCGCCTCGTCGCCCGCGGCCTCACCAACGCCGAGATCGCCGGCCGACTCCTCATCAGCCCCCTCACCGCCAAAACCCACATCAGCAACATCCTCGCCAAACTCGACCGCCGCGACCGCGCACAACTCGTGACCCTCGCCTACGAAACCGGCTTCGTCTCGCCCGGCGACAAAGATCGGACAGTCGAAAGCTGCTGAGCCCTCGAGGGACACGGCAGGCTGGTGCACGCCGCCAGTGGATGGATCGGCGAGGCGCTCGGGCTCGACCGCGGAGACGTCGGCTGGGACACCGCCCAGCTGACCGTGACCGGCAATAAAGGCCGCACCCTTAAAGTGCCCCCCTCCACCTCACGACCGTAACAATGCTCGCCGACTACGCGGCCCGCCGCGACCAGCTCTGCCCGACCGCGGAAGTGCGCTGATTCGAAATTTCTGAACGCTGTTCGACGGCGAAATCAGTGCGCCGCGACGTGTGCGACGATCCCGGAGGTAAGGGCTCGCCCGCTTCGTTTTGTCTGTAAGGGCGGATATGTATGCTGCCGTATTCGACGATTGGCTTCTGTCGACTGCAATCCTCATAGGGGCAGCCATTGCGAGGACTGCCCGCATGGTCGCCTGGCTACTTCACCGCCGCTCCAGGGGCGGATCATCGACGGGGCGTCGCTGCGATGGCGGTCGGGCGGCCAGTCACCGCAGCAGGCGCGCACGGCGAACAGCGGCGGTCTGGCTGTCGCGCGCCGCGTAAGTCATAGCCACAGCACCCTTTCGGGGATCACACCCAGCCGGTGGCTGTTGGGCTCCAAAATCCGGGTGCGGCCTGTGAGCTGCTCTTTTGTAGCCCGGGTGATCGCCTGTGGAGGTCGTCAGGCGGCGTTGCGGTATTCGTTGATCAGCCCGCCGAGGATGCGTGTGCGACGGACGGTGGAATCCGGCGTCGGGGTGGCCACGGGTGGCGAGTCGGGTGGGTGCTGGCTGAGGGAGCGGTGGGGTCGGTGGGTGTTGAAATGCTCCGCGTAGCTGTCGAGGACCGATGTCAGGTGCCGTTCGGAGACGATCAACAGCCTGTCGGTGCATTCCCGGCGGACGGTGCCGACCCAGCGTTCCGCGATCGCGTTCGTCTGCGGCGACTGTGGCGGTGTGCGCACCACGTCGATACCGGCCCCGGCAAAGACAGCATTGAAGGAAACCGTGAATTTCGTATCGCGGTCACGGATGAGGAACCGGAACCGGTGGCCACGTTCCTCGAGGTCCATCAGCAGGTTCCGTGCACGTTGGGTGACCCAGGCCGCGGTTGGATGCTCGGTGACCCCGAGGAGGTGGACTCGGCGGGTGGCGTGCTCGACGACGAAGAACACGTAGATCCGTTGTAGGAATACGGTGTCCACGGTGAAGGAATCGCAGGCGAGGGTGCCGGAGGCCTGGGTGTGTAGGAACGTGCGCCAGGAGGCATCGGCCCGCCGGGGCGTGGGATCGACACCGGCGCGGTGTAGGATCCGCCAGACGGTGGCGACTCCGACCGGGTAGCCCAGCCCGGCGAGTTCTCCCTGGATCCGGCGGTGGCCCCAGGTCGGGTTCTCCTGGGCGAGGCGCAGGACCAGATCGCGGATCTCCCTGCGGATCAGTGGCCGTCCGGGGGTCTTGCGCGAATGGGTCCGTTTTCGTGCGAGGAGCTCACGGTGTCAGCGCAGCACGGTGGCTGGGGTGACGAAGAACGAACCCCAGCGAGCTCGGGGTAGCAGCCGGGACAGGGCTGCGAGGATCAGCCGATCCGCCGGTTCCATCGTCGGGCGGTTCACCTGCCGTCGCAGCACCGCCACCGGATGTCGCAGGACGAGGAGCTCCACGTCTTTCGCGGTGTCGCCGCGCACGCGGAGCAACGTCAGTCCGAGAGCGTTGCGTGTCAGGGCGTGGAGCAGCGACCACACCATGACCATCCAGCCTGCCCGACGCGGGCCCTGTCCGGCAGGCAAACGCGCAGGTCACCGCCCAAATCGGGGTTCTGGAGCCCCACAGGCTACGTCGAGCGGGCCGCCGACCCCCACGACGGTCGGGCCAAAATTGTCCGGCTCACCGCCCACGGCTTGGCGGCACTACGCGCGATGCGCGCCACCGCGTTGGCGGTCGAGCAGGAATGGTCTACCCGGCTCAGCCCCGACGGCCTTAGCTCGCTCCGCGAGCTACTCCTCACCCTCCTCGGCGAGGACCCCGGGCAGACTAGCCGTCCCGCGCCCGGGGGCTCAGCCGGAACCGGGACGCCAACGTCCTCGCGCCGCGACGACACCTGATGGTTACCTGAGGCGACCACGCGGCTGCCGTCTGGCCACACCCAGTAGAACGCATCAGCCCCCGAACGCAATACGATCGACCCCGCGTACCAGATATCAACTCAACCGGAAACCCGGCGAAACCGCACAGAACACCCTCTCG
>NZ_CASGGV010000319.1:0-39867 GCF_949319125.1 Frankia sp. Hr75.2
CCGCGGGGGGGGGGCCCGGCGGGCCCCCCCCCGCGGCGAGACGGGACGGCTCAGGGGGCGGCGTTCTTGCCCAGTGTCGCGGCCAGTTCCGGGTCCTGGCTGAACAGGGCGTCGGCCTGCTCGGGGCTCATCGTCACCGAGTTGTGCTCGTGGATGACTCGCCAGACACCGTTGGACCGGCGCCAGATGTTGGTCTGCCGGCAGATGATGTCGACGTTGACGCCGTTCTTGAGCCTGGTCTTGATGCGCACCAAACTCCAGGCTGTGCCCAGGTCGCCGCAAGCCTCTGCACGGTCGCCCTGGTAGGTCAGCTCCATCGTCTCGGCGCCGAGGATGAAGTTGCCGATGGTCTGGGTCACGGCCTCGTAGCCCTGGTACTCATCGGGCGGGCCGGGGTCGAAGACGCTGACGGTGGGGGAGTTCTCGTACAGGTCCATCACTCGGTCGACGTCGCAGGCAGCGTAGGCACGAGCCTTTTCCTCGAGCCGCTCGCGGATCTCCTGGGCGGACTTGATATCGTCTTTGATCATTCTCGTACCTTCCAGAGTTCCATGCCGTAGTGGATTCGTGCAGCCCGCGACTACGCAGGCGCGACACGCTCGGCGCGGACGGCGCTGTCGAACGTTCCGGTCAGGTCCCGGGCGGGCGTCGGGGTGGTGGCGAGCCGGGCCAGGAGGTACACCCAGACGATGGCCAGCCCACAGCTCACCAGGGACAGCGGGATGGTGGTAGCGCTGCTCAGACCGCTGCCGATGGCGGCGTAGACGGGGATACCGGCGCTGAGGTGAAGCCCGCCGCAGACGAAGAGCCCGCCCGGGATGAAGACCACGGACTGCCAGTCGGCGGTCAACACGCGACGGCGAAGGACCGTGAAGATGACTGCGACACCGACGATGACCATCGCGTTGACAAAGAACCACCAGATGGGGATGCCGAAGAACTTGAGCGGCTGGCTGCTGCCGTAGTACTGCCACCACTTGAAGCCGCTGACCGGGACCGGTTCGAACGCCGCGGCGAACGCAACGGTGATGAAGTAGTACCTCATCACCTGCCGCACGCTCACGTAGTCTTCGAACTTCTTCATCAGCAGCGGTACCCAGATCCCGAAGTAGCACATGTAGACGAGCACCAGGTAGATGGGCATCGGGCGGTCGTAGATCTCGAAGGCCGTGTGCTGGTCAATCTCCGGGTAGACGACGTGGGTCACGATGTTCTGCATCGGCTCCCATAACGCCATCGGTGCCCCGCCCGCCCACACCATCAACGGCCAGACCTTGCGGTCCCGGCGCGCCAGCCACACGCAGTACCCCAGAGCCACCAGCGTGAACAGACCCAGCGAGATCTCAGCTGCCAGCTGTGAACCCGCGCTGATCCCGTAAATCGGACGGTCCCACGTCACAGAACTCCTCCTTTGCTCATGATCGTTGCCACGCCCGGGCCGCATCGGCGCCGCTCGTGGGCATGGCAGTCGTCGGCAGACACCCCGGAGCTGACTCGGATGCTGCCCCGGTGGTCTCGGAACCTGTCAGCGGATCGCGCCCGCGGCCGGCTCGATTCGGCTGACGGTGATCGCTGGTCAAGGACCATCGTCTTGTACTTCTTCAGATTCGCTCGAGAACCGTCGCATTGGCCATGCCTCCGGCCTCGCACATTGTCTGCAGGCCGTACCGGCCGCCGGCGAGGGTCGCTCCACGACGACTCAGGACATAGATGAAGCCCGGCTCTGCCGAATCGGTGTCGGCGCCGGGGCCCAGTTCCGGCTCGCCCGCACGGTCCTACGACCGTGAGGGCAGAGTGACTGGCAGCGCCGTGACACCGTGGGAGATGATCTGACCGCCCCAGACGGCGTCGCCGTCGGGCTGGATGTCCGGGACGTGGTCGAGCACGTATTCCAGTACCAACCTCAACTCGAGCTTCGCCAGCGCCTCCCCCAAACACCGATGCCGGCCGCTACCGAACGTGACGTGCTGCGTGCCATTGGGCCGGCTGGCGTCGAACGTCTCCGGGTTGGGGAACTTGTCCGGATCCTGATTGGCAGCGCCGTAGACAAGCATCACCCTTTCCCCCGGACACAGGGGAACATCACGGACCTCGGTGTCCTGTACGACCGTCCGCGAGAGCTGCCAGACGGGTGAGTGCAGCCGAAGGGATTCGTCGATGGCCGGACCGATCAAGGATCGGTCAGCGAGCAGCTTCTCGCGCAAGCCCGGCACGGTTATGAACTGGTGGACCAGCGAGCCGATGGCGTTCACTGTCGTCTCGTGACCGGCGATGATCATCGTCGTGACCATGCCCAGCTGATCGATCGGATCGAGGGGCTTCCCACCGACCTCGCCGTTGATCAAGTAGCCCAGCAGGTCCTCGACCGGCTTGCCGCGACGCATCTCGACTTCGCGTCCGAGGAAATCCTCCATCTCCTTGCCTGCGGCGCGGACACGTTCCGGGTGCTCGAAGTCGGCGGCGCCCGACAAGTAGCGCTCGCCGATATCCGTGATCTTCTGCCAGTCCGAGGTGATGCCGAGTACCAGGCACAGGGCCTTGACCGGAACAGGTTTCGCCACCTCGGCGGCGACGTCTCCGTGCCCCCGCGCGACTAGCGGCGCGAAGCACTCCTCGACGATCGCCCGGATGCCGTCCTCCCATTTCTGTATCGCTTTGGGGGTGAAGGAGGGCTGGAGTAGTCGCCTGAAGTCCGCGTGCTCCGGCGGATCCACCTCGAGTGGGATAGCTCGGTTGGATCGACCAGTGGGTGGTATCGTGATGCCTTTCGCCGTGGAGAAGGTCTGCCAATCCTGGGAGGCCTGGACGACATCGTCGTACTTGCTCAGCGCCCAGAACCCACCTGCTGCGGGACTCCAGGCGACTGGGCACTTCCGTTGCATCTCGACTAACGTCTCGACAAGGTGGTGCCGCAGCTCCGGGTCGGTGTTGTCGAGCAGGAACTGGTTGGTCTGCTTGCGGTCGTCGGTCATATATTCGCTTTCTTGTCGTCTCGTGGCGGGCAGGGTCGTGGGGGCACTCAATCGATTCGCGAGATCGCGGCTGCGGGACACGACGCGATGGCGCCCTCCAGATCCGGCACCAGCTCGGGCGGGATATCCGGCATTCGGACGACACCCAGGCCCGACTCGTTCACTTCGAAGAGGTCGGGCGCGATACTGGCGCACAGCCCGTGGCCTCCGCAGATGTCGGTGTCGATGTGCGCACCGGTCATGGGAATATCCTTCGATAACGGTTGAGAGAGGTAGGAAGTGAGGCCCGCGCGTCGCCCACACCTACGCAGTGCCGGCATCACAGCTCGCGAGCGCGGCAATCAGGTCCGCCTCGGCGCGCGCTCGCTGGTCAGCCGAAGCAGGCGGAGGGTGGGCGGCGGATCCGTCTGCAGGACGTCCGCCATGTGCAGACGACCGGCCGCGACCGTGGCAAAAAGATTGTCCACCACGGCCTGGAGGTCGTCGGCCTCGATGTCGTAGATTGCGACGAAAGGCCCGTTGTCATCGACCGGACTCAGCCTGCGGGCCGCGGTGAAACCTTCCAGCGCCACCACTTCGGGCAGGTGGACCTCGTCATACCAGGCGTGGTACTCCGCCTCGCGCTCCGGCGCAACAGGTTTCGTCTCGACGTAGAGGATTCCCTTTGCCACTTCGATTCAGTCCTCTCTCAGTATTGCCGGTCGCTTGAAAGGGCGTGTCCGGACCGCATCACGCGGTGACCGTGGCCGATGGCACCTCCGGACCCGCATCAGACGGCACGGTCCGGTGGCGGGCAGCGGCCGCGTTGCGGCCGGCGATCCGCCCGTAAACCAGGCAGTTCGCAATCGAGTTCCCGCTTCCGATGTAGATCTTGCCGATGACTCCGCCCGCGCACTCCCCGGCCGCGAACAGACCCGGCACCGGTTGCTGGTCGCCGCGAAGCACCCGCGCCTCCGCATCGATCGCCGGACCGCAGGCGGTGAGGGCGATCAGCGACAACCGCATCTCACAGCCGTAGAAGGGCGCTTGCTCGAGGGGACGCATCTGCTCGCCGTTCTTGAGGAACAGCGAGTCGTGCTTGCGGTGGGCATCCTCGTTGTACCGATCGAGGGTTCCTGCCAGATTCGCCGGCGGGATCCCGAGCTTCTCGGCCAGGTCCTCGACCGTGTCGCCGACCTGGACCTTGCCGGTCCCGATCTGCTCGTCGATGACCTCCTCGAGGAAGTGGGACCGCGACACGTTCAGGTTGATCTTGGTGGCCGCCCTGATGCTGCTCGGGTTCGACGCCCGCTTCGCCGCGTCGTCGAAGATGGCGAAGACCCGGTTGCCCTGGGCGCGCACGATGGGATCTACCACGCTGTAGGGCGACATCTCGTCCATGAAGCGTCGGCCGCTCGTGTTCACCACCACCAACCAGCCCGGCAGGTACGCCTGCCGCTCGCGGTCGAAATCTGTACAGAGCACCCATCCGCCCCGGTCAACCCCTTCGATATAGGCGTCGACCGGCTCCACAAGCCTGAAGATGTCCCCGGCCGTCGGGCTGATCTCGTTGGTGATGTACCACGCCTTGTCGTTCGCGGCCGCCAGTGGCAGGTAGCGCTCGAAGAGGTCCGGGTTGCCTGCGAAACCGCCCGTCGCGAGCACCACCGTTGTGGCGCGCACGACGTCGTCGCCCACAGCCACCCCGCGGACCCGCCCGGCCTCGACCACCAGACGGTCCACCCGCCGGCTCAGGACGATGTCGACGTTCGGCCGCCTGCGCAGATGCCGTGTCAGCACCGTAATGATGTCGTGGCCCTTCCCGACGGCGGCGTGGCCGCGCGGCACCCGTTCCTCGCCGGATGGAATGAGCTGCTCGGCGAACTCGACACCCAGACCGTGGATCCACTCGAAGGTGCCCGGGAGCTCGTCGGCCAGGCGGCGAACCACCGACGGCTTCACATCCCAATGATTGGCCAGCAGATAATCCTGGAACAAGTCGTCGGGGTGGTCGTCCAGGCCGTTCGCCCGCTGCAGGCTGGTGCCCGTGGCCATCATGATGCCGCTCGAGAAGCGACTATTGCCGCCGAGAACGGTATCGCTCTCAACCAGCAACACGTTCGCACCGTTGTCCGAAGCCTCCAGCGCGGCCGACATGCCCGCCATCCCTGATCCGACGACGATCACATCGAAATCGACGGCGCTTGCCACCTCCTGGTCGACGTTGTCCACGTTCTCTCCTCGTCAAACCGTTCTCTACAAGACGTTGGATGGCGGTCGGACTCATCCGGACGGGGGCCGTCCGCCTGGACCTCGGCATGAAGCCTGGCTTCGGGTACGGCTCCGTCGTGGGCCCGGCTGCATCTCCGGCTTGGTGACTTGATCCCGGGCGCCGGCCCGCCGGGCTTCGAACCGGCGGGACCTGAGAGTCGAGTCAAAACAGCCTGCACACCTTCTGCACCGTGAAACCCACCGCCGCTCCACGTTGACCAGCGAGGCCCACGCTTCGACCAAGCATCGACGTGGGCGCACTCTTCGTGGGGTGTTCGGCCAGGTCGCCAAGGGTGCGGGTGTCCGTCACATACGGCCGGACCAGAGATCCAGGGGATGTGCCCGGTGACCTCCATAGATTTTCTGACACGTCAGCGCTGACGGAGAGACCACCAGACGCCTCCTCCATGAGCACTGACCCCGAGAATGGTTAGCGCACAACTTTGCATGACAGACTGGGTACACGCAAGGGGCATCCGCTGTCTGTCGCGAGCCGTGCCGCAGACCCAGGGCCCCGCACAAGTCACCCTTGGCCCCGATTGGTCACTCTAGGTAGCGGTCGTCGGGAGGGCTCGGGTACGGTCGCGCGCGATGTGTTCAACAGTCTCTTGATTTTGGTGACGCCGTGAAGGCGGACAATGTCGAGCCCTGTTTGGTGATGTGACCACGGTGCACGGTGGTGTCAGATTTGCGGTGCCGTGGAGCGAGACCGGCCCAGCTGGTCAGGTGGCCAGGGGTGGGGAAGCGGGTGATGTCTCCGATCTCGGCGAGGAACACCGCGGCGAGAGTCTTTCCGGTCCCGGGAAGGGTGAACAGCGCCTGGTAGCCCGGATCTCGCGCGAGCCGGCCAGCGAGCTGACCGGCGGTCGCGTCGATCTCGAAGTCGAGCAGGTCGATGATCCGGCGCAGGCTCGTGATGCGGGTGTGGAACGGACTCGGTAGCCGCACCTGGCCGAGCAGGTCGGTCCCAGCAGACCGAACAGGTCGGTCATGGGTACCACGACACCGTTCTTGGCGAGGACCGCGTGGATCTGTGCCTTGCACACCGAACGGATCGCGACGAGCGCCGCGTGGTGACGGACGGTATCGCATAGTTCACGGATAGGCGATGGAGTGGCCCACGCTTCAGGCAGGCGGCCCATGCGGAGCAGGTCCGCGAGATCCGCGGCGTCGCGGACGTCGTTCTTCGCCCGCCGGCAGGCAAAGCCCTTCACTCCCAGCGAGTATGCGAGGTGGCGCAACCAAAAATTGCATGCACTATTGACGATAAGAGTGCCTACTCCTACAGTGCTCATGTGACCCGACTCACGCCGGGCGGCGCCAAGGCCGGATAGCGGCTCACGGCACCGCCGTTCGTGTGCGGTCCGATCGCCGTGTCGCTCAGTGCCAAAGGGGTAGCGCAAGGTGGAAAGCAGGAGGGTGATAGTGAAGTCGGGATACAGGGTTGCGGTGGCTGCCTTAGCGGCGGCGGCTGTGGCACTGTCAGCGTGCTCCAGTAGCGGGACCAATGCCCGGAGTACTTCGTCGAATGATGTCGTCTCCTCAGGCGCGAGCTCGGATGACAGTGGCGTGGCTGCGGCAGAGGCGGCCACGGCGAGGAACAAGCAAGCGCCGACGGTCATCCCGCTGAGGGAGCCGTTGAAGGCGAAGCCCATCGCCGGCAAGACGCTCGTCTGGATGAAGTGTGACCTCAGCCAGTGCCAGATCCAGGCCAACGCCCTCAAGCAGGCGACTGCCGCCGTCGGCTGGCACTACCAGGAGATCTCCTATAAGTCCGCCGACCCCGCGACGTTGGTGTCCGCGCTCAAGCAGGCACTGAACTTCAAGCCAACTGCCGTCGGCGTGTCAGCGATTCCACTGGCGACGTGGCAGACCGTGTTGCCTGCGTACAAGGCGGCCGGCACGGTGATCGTGACGGCGTTCCTCGGTCAGCAGAAGTACGACGACACGCTCATTGGCCAGGCCGGGGCAGCCAAGGACAGCGAGCAGAGCGGGCAGTACATCGGCAACTGGGTCGTCGCCGACTCCAAGGGCCAGGCGCACATCCTGCTGGAGACCGTGAACGACTATCCGATCGTCCACGACTTCAACACCGGCGTCGAGACCACGGTCAAGCAGAATTGTCCGAAGTGCAAGATCACCCTGTTGAACAACACCATCCCCCAGGTGCTCGGCGGACAGGTGCCACAAACCATCGTCGCGGCGTTGCAGAAAGACCCGAGTATCCAGTACGTGGTTACCGCCAACGGACCGTTCATTGCCGGGCTGACGTCGGCTCTGTCCGCGGCAGGTCTCAGCGGCAAGATCAAAATTGCTGGAGAAGGCGCATCGGCTGAAGACCTCGCCAACGTCAAGACGGGCCAGGAACACGCCTGGACCCCGACCGCCTTGAACTACAGTGCATGGATCATGCTCGACATGGTTCTGCGGCACATGCAAGGCATGCAGTTCGACCCCGATGGTGACGGAGGCTTGCCGCAGCAGCTGCTGACGAAGGACGTCTCATTCACCCCGTCCGACTCGTACGACAAGCCCGCGGATTACGCGGAGCAACTCAAGAAACTGTGGCACGTGGGATGACGTTGACGTACGCAGAACCGGGCGAGGTGACTCCCCCGGTTCTGGAGGCCAAGGCTTTGCGTAAGACCTTCGCCGGTGTGACTGCGCTCAGCGGAGTGGATCTCAAGATCGAACGCGGCGAGGTACACGCGGTTCTCGGCGAGAACGGTTCCGGCAAGTCGACATTCATCAAGATTCTTTCGGGATACCACACGCCGGACCCCGGGAGCGAGGTCCGTATCGACGGAAAACCTCTGCACTTCGGCTCCCCGGACTCCGCCTATACGCTCGGTTGCCGTTTCGTGCACCAGGATTTAGGGCTGATCGACTCCTCGTCGGTGCTCGACAACCTGTGCATGAACGGCGGCTTCCCATCCCGGTTCGGCACGGTGCGCCGTCGCGAAGCGCTGCGGGAGGCAGAGGCTGACCTAGCCAAGGCGGGCCTCTGCGACCTCGATCCGTCCGTCTTGGTAGGCATGTTGACTCCTGCGATGAAGACAGGTGTTGCCGTAGCGCGGGCGCTACGCAGGGATCGCTCGAACGAGGCCAAACTGCTGGTCGTCGACGAGCCGACCGCAACACTGCCAGACAACGAGGTCCAGGATCTGCTTCAAACCATCCGGCAGGTCGCACTCAACGGGCTGGCTGTGCTGTACGTGACGCACCGGCTCGACGAAGTCTTCCAAGTTGCGCGTCGGGTCACCGTGTTGCGAGACGGTCACAAGATCACGACGGAACCCACCACCAGCTTGGATCGCAAGCGGTTGGTCAATCTGCTCGTCGGCACGGAGTTCGACGACGTGCGCGTGGCGGCCGACCACCTCAAGCAGCGGCACGATCAAGAACCTGTGCTCGAGGTCGCGGATCTGTCTGCCGGACCGGTCGATCGGGTGCGTTTCACGGTGGCGCCTGGTGAGGTTGTCGGAATCGCGGGGACCACAGGCTCCGGACGGGACTCGATCCTCGGAGCGATCTTCGGGGCAACTGAGCGTGACGGCGGTACGGTCCGGGTAGGCGGTGCACTGTTACGCGCCCGTCGCCCCGACCTGGCGATCAGTCAGGGCATGGCGTACTTGCCGCCTGACCGCAAGACCCTGAGCGGCATATTGGAACTGTCCGCGCGCGAGAACCTCTGCCTATCCGACCTCTCGCCGTTCTGGCGCGGCTTGTGGATGCGCAAGCGCGCCGAGCGGAGAGAGACGCAGGGTTGGTTCGAGCAGCTCACCGTGAGGCCGGCCGATGCGGTGGATGAACGCCTACTGACGTTTAGTGGCGGCAATCAACAGAAGGTTCTTTTCGGCAAGTGGTTGCGGCGCCGGCCGACCATCTTCCTTCTCGACGAGCCGACCCAGGGGGTGGACATCGGGGCGAAGGCGCAACTTCATAGGCAGCTGCTCGATGCCGCCGAGAATGGCGCGGGCGTGCTCGTGAGCTCGTCCGACGTCGATGAACTTGCTGCTCTGTGTGGTCGAGTCTTGGTGCTACGCAATGGACACATCGTCAGTGAGTTGAGTGGCCCGAGGTTGACGGTCGCAAATATCGCCCGGGAATGCCTCGGCGCGGAAGGTGAAGTGGTGGCGCGATGATCCCTCGGCGACTGACCTTTGGCTTCGATAGGTTCAGTGGGCTGTATCTGTGGGCCCTGTTCATCGTCGTCTTCGGAGTCTGGAATGCGGGCCTATTCCTGACGATGGACACGGCGCATTCGATCGCATCTTCCCAGGCCATCGTTGCCATGCTTGGTATTGCGGTGTTAGTGCCCCTCGCCGCAGGGGTCTTTGATCTCTCCGTCGGGGCGACAATCAACCTGTCAGCGGTCACGGTCGCCGTCCTCCAGACGAACCATCACTACGGGATGTGGGCGTCGATCATCATCTCGGTACTCATCGGAGTCGTGATCGGGGCGGTGAATGGCCTGCTCGTCGTGGTACTCAATATAAGTTCCTTCATCGCGACGCTCGCGACCGCGACGATCGTCGGCGCCGTACAAGTCATTGTCACGAACCAGAGTCAGCCATTGTCGCCGATCTCACAGCCGTGGTTGCAACTGGCCCAGCGCGACATCTTCGGATTCCAGATCGTTGTGCTCTATCTGATTGTTCTCGCCGCGGTGGTTTGGTGGCTGCTCGAGTTCACGCCTGCGGGCCGCTACCTGTATGCCGTGGGTGGCAATGCCGAAGCGGCGCGGTTGTCCGGGGTTCGAGTGGGCAAGTGGGTGTGGCTGTCCTTCATCTGTGCCGGAGGAATCTCCGGCATCGCCGGCGTCCTCTACTCATCGTTGAATGGTCCATCACTCACCTTTGGCGGGGCCCTGCTGCTGCCGGCGTACGCTGCCGCTTTTCTTGGATCGACACAGCTCAAGCCCGGGCGGTTCAACGTGTGGGGCGCCGTCATCGCCGTGTACGTCCTCGCGACCGGCGTGCGTGGACTTCAATTGGTCACCAGCGTGCAGTGGCTGAGCGAGATGTTCAATGGCGTGGCTCTTGTCGCCGCGGTGGCCTTCGCCGTTTGGCGGCAGAAGAATGCGGCCACCCGTCGCCGGAAAGCCGTCAGCGCCCGAATTCCGGAGTCCGCGGGCGACTCTGGTTCCGCTGCGGGAACGCTGGATGTGATCGGTACAGCCAACCATACTGCGAGGGGAGCCGGCCCGCACCCGGAATCGCAACGTGATGGAACGGCACCAGTCGCCGGCCACTAGAAGGCTTGGGCGGGCGAAGCCTTCTAGGGCCGCCTATACCGAGCGCCTAGAGCTGTACACGGGCATCCTGGTGCTCACCCAGCGTAATCCTGTCCAGCTCGCCAAAGAGGCGGCCACGGTCGACGTGCTCTCGGGCGGCCGGCTGGTCCTCGGAGTCTCGGCTACCTTGCCGCAGAGTTCCGGGCTACTGGTGTCCCCATGGAGCGGCGGAGAGCCCGGTTCCGCGAGCATCTGGCGGCAGTCCGGGCACTGTGGGCGGTGAAGGATCCCCAGCTCCATGGCGAATTCGTCTCCTTCGACGGGATCGACGCGTATCCCGTCTGGTGCAGCCCGGCGGCCCACCCTTGGTACTGGGCGGCAACACGCCCGTAGCGTTGACGGACGCAGTCGAGCTGGGCACGGGGTGGTGCGATTTCGGGCACACTCCTGCCGACATGGCGCAGACGCGGGCCCTGATGATCCGGCACGCCGACGCCATCGGCAAGGACAGGACGGGCTTCCGGATCACGGTGACTCCCCGCGTACGTCTGACTGCCGAGCTGGCGAAAGAGTACGAGGCGGCCAGCGTCGACCAACTGGTCGTCTCGGTCGAGACGGACGCGGTGAACGGTGTCCGTCGCCGTCTGGAGTCCAACGTGCCGAGCCGGTTGGGGATCTGCTGACACGTGTCGATTATTTCTGCGGGACCGGATGTCACCGCGGCTCCCGGGTAAGGCAGGCCGATCATGATGTTTGGTCTGAGCGGGACCTGGTGCTCAGATGATGCGCCTGACGGCGCGTGAGTTCGGAACAGGACGGAACGATGAAGTTCGACTACCACTACCAGCAGAGCATCGACGACTTACATCGCGTGCCCGACGAGTTCGCGACGTTCGAGCGGTACGGCTACCAAGCGATCTGGGTCCGGGAGGCGGAGCACGACTCGTTCCTGCCCCTGGCGATCGGCGCACTCCACACCACGACGGTCGAGATCGGCACCGGGGTGGCGGTGGCCTTCGCGCGCAGCCCCATGATCGCGGCACAGCTGGGCCATGATCTGCAGCTCGCATCGGGGGGACGTTTCGTCCTCGGCCTGGGTACACAGATGCGCGGTCACGTGACGCGACGCTTCTCGATGCCGTTCGACCCTCCCGGATCGAGGCTGCGCGACTACATCTGCGCGGTCAAGGCGATCTGGCGTTGTTGGAACGACGGCGAGAAACTTGACTACCGCGGGAAGTTCTACACGATCGACAAGATGCCCGACTACTTCGTCCCGCGTCCCTCGGCGGTGGGACCTCCCTCGGTCTTCATGGGTGCCGTGGGGGAGGGGATGGTCAGGGTCGCCGGCGAGGTGGCCGAGGGCATCGTGCTGCATTCCTTGCTGACACCCGATTACCTGACTTCGGTCCTGCGCCCTTCGTGGACACGTGGTCTGCAGAATCGGGCCGCCCCGCTCCACCGTCCCTTCCAGACGGTCGCTCCCGTCCTGGTCGTGACCGGACGTGACGAGAAGGAGCTCCGATCGGCGGACCTCCAGGTGCGTTCGCGGATCGCGTTCCTCGGCGCGACACGTCAGTACCGGAGGATCTTCGACCACCACGGCTGGGGGCATATCCACGAGCAGTGGGTCGCCCTGCTGAGAGCTGGCGAGCACGAGGAGATGGGCCGGCTCGTCGACGATGCGATGCTCCATGCATTCGCTGTCATCGCCGAGCCCAGACACGTCGCACAAGCGATGGCCGATCGGTACGCAGGCACATCCGACCGTGTCAGCGCGATGACACCGTACCCGACCACGAAGGAGTTGTGGGATGACATGGCGGCCGGTATGCGGGCGGTCACCGCAGATCCCGGTTCTGTCGCAATGGGACAAGGTGACAAGAACTGAGATAGTCTAAGGTGATCCCCGCTCTAGTACAAGGACGAGGCTGTGAAGCTCGTCATCGATTCCGGTCGGCCGGTATCAGCGGTGGCGAAAGATCTCGGTATCAACGAAGGGACACTCGGCAGCTGGGGTGCGCCACGAACGTGACGGACCTTCGAGTAGCGGAGGGATCCGTTGCGGTGCTGTGCGGGAGATGAAGGGTTGATGGCCCTTCGGCGTCGCCCTGCGGGGGGAGATGCCAAAACCACCTCGTGCTGCGTTGGTTGATGACCGTCGTGGTGAGCGACGAGGAAAAGGCGCTTGACGCGTCAGGTGGGGACCGGGAAGGCGAGCGTGAGCGAACCGCTGATGACGCGTCGAGACCAAGAAAAGGCATCGAAACCGGGGCAACCCAGTAGCTCCGGGACTGGGCCTGGCGGATACTCGTTTACTGGCCAGGTGGTGCCCGGTGTGAAGGCGGCGCGAGCCCGGTCTGCGGCTTCCGTGCGGAACGTGGGAAGGCGGACACCGACACCGCCGGACAATTGTCCGGCGAGAGGGAGCGTGCCGGGCGGCAGAAACCGTGAGGCACTGAGTACCGTTGCGGTGTTCGCTGGCGGACCGGCTGGTAGTAGTGATGAGGCTTCTGTAATGGGAGCGGAGCGAAGCGGCCGGGTCATCTGTGGCTTGTCTGTCCGGTCAACCGGGGGTGTCCTGGGATGAGCCGGCCGGCCGGGATGCTCCTATGGATGTCAAGCGGCCACAGGAAGATCTTTTTGGGTGTTGGGGGCAGCGAGGATCGTGTAGATCTCCCGTGCCACGTAACGCTTGAGGCAGCGGATGATCTCTTTCTTGGACTTGCCTTCGGTGGTGCGGCGTTCGACGTAGGCCCGGGTGGCCGGGTCCCAGCGCAGCCGGCAGAGCACGACGCGGTAAAGCGCGGCGTTGGCCTGCCGGTCCCCGCCGCGGTTGAGCCGGTGGCGCTGGGTCCGGCCCGACGAGGCGGGCAGCGGGGCGACGCCGCAGAGCATCGCGAACGCGGCCTCGGAGCGCAGCCGGTCGGGATTGTCGCCGGCGGACACGAGGAGCTGGCCGGCGACGTCCGGGCCGACACCGTTCACCGCGACCAGTTTCGGGGCGATCGCACGGACAAGCCGGTTGATGACCTTGTCGAGTTCCCTGATCTCGGTGGACAGCTGCTGGACACGCCGGGCCAGGCTGCGCAGCGCCAGACGGACCGCGACCGCGGGATCCCCGGCCCGTGCGGCCGGGACGTCGGCCTCGGCGCAGACGGCGACCAGGCGGGCGTTGGCCAGGGCGGACAGCTCGGCGCGCACCGGTTCGGGTGCGGTCACGACCAGCGCTTTCATCTGCCTGATCACGTCGGCGTGGTGGGTGACCCCGCCGCGGCGGGCGACCCGCAGCGACCGCAGCGCCTCGACCTCGCCGTCGCGGTCCTTCGGGATGCCGGTCCGCCGGCCCGCGAGCGTCGCGCGGGCGGCCGCCTCTGCGTCGACCGGGTCGGACTTGCCCTGCCAGCGCCGGGTCTTGCGGTCGGGCCGGTCGATCTCGACCACCGTGACACCGGCCGCGGTCAGGTGACGGGCCAGGCCGGCCCCGTAGGCGCCGGTCCCCTCGACCCCGACCCGCACCAGCGGGCCGAAGCCGCGCAGCCAGTCGAGCAGCTGGCCGTAGCCGGCTGCGGTCGCCGGGAACTGCGCCGACCCGAGCAGCCGCCCGGCGCTGTCGAGCGCCGCCGCGGTATGGCTGTCTTTGTGGGTGTCGACGCCACCGGTGACCTCGACCGCCTGCTGGTGCTGTGTCATCGTGGAACAGCTGTCCCTTCGCCTCGATCGACAGGGGCGGCACGCACCAGCCGGGCGACGGACAAGACAGTGAAGGGGCCTCTGGCCAGGCTCCTATGAGGTCACCCGCCCGACCGGTGAGTGCACACGAGCCCCGCACCGCGACGGTCGACAGATCCCGTTAAGGACCCGAAGTCAGTCAGGTCTTGGGTCAGACCGACCGGTGCGGGGCTCGTCATCATCCTCACTGTCAGGTCTGGTGGAGAAGTCGTTCGATATTCCGAAGGGGCTGGTATGGGAGGCGTATAGGCGGGTCGCGGCGAACAAGGGTGCCGCCGGTGTGGACAGCTGCTCGGTTGCCGATTTTGAGAAGGACCTGAAGAGTAACCTTTACAGGATCTGGAACCGGATGTCGTCGGGCAGCTATTTCCCCCCGCCGGCCCTGGCGGTGGAGATACCAAAACCGCATGGTGAGGGTAAACGCGTCCTTGGAGTGCCCACTGTCACGGACAGAATCGCGCAGACAGTGGCGGCGCTTGGCATTAACCCCCCGGACCGAGTCGATTTTCCATTCCGACTCGTATGGGTATCGGCCTGGCCGTTCCGCGCTGGACGCGGTCGCGGTCTGCCGGGAGCGGTGCCAGTCGAGGAACTGGGTCGTCGATGTTGATATCCAGGCTTTCTTCGACTCCATGGACCACCCCCTGATCATGAAGGCGGTGGAGGTCAACACCGACCAGAAATGGATACTCCTGTATGTGCGGCGATGGCTCGCCGCACCGCTGCAACTGTCAGACGGAACTATCGTGGCAAGGGACCGCGGAACTCCCCAGGGATCCGCGGTCTCACCGGTGCTGGCTAACCTTTTCCTGTACTACGCGTTTGACCTGTTCATGGCGCGGGAGTTCCCGTCCGTGCGGTTCGAGCGTTACGCGGACGACGCGGTGGTGCACTGCGCGACCAGACGGCAGGCCGAAGACGTCCTTAACCGCTCTTGCTGCCAGGATGGAGGAGGTCGGCCTTCGGCTGCACCCAGGCAAGACAAGGGTGGTGTACTGCAAGGACGACAACCGGCTGGGCTCTCACGAGCACACGGCGTTCACGTTCCTTGGGTATAGGCCGCGGGGCGTGTTCGTGGCGAACGCGGTGATCCGGTTGCCGTCGACGTCGGTGATGCGCAGCTGGGCGCCGGGGTGGGGCCTTTCCTTGCGGGCGATGACCCGTATCCCGGGCGGCCAGCCGGACAGGTCCATCAGGCCGGTCAGCTCGGCGGTGTCGTCGGGCAGGGTGAACCCGACCGAGCAGCCCAGCCGGCGGCGGTGCAGCCACTGGACGAAGGCGTGCGTGCCGCCCGCCGAGTCCGCGCGGATGGGCATCAACCGGGTGAGGTGCACTCGCACGGGCTGCGCCGGCTGGTCTCGGTGGAGGCGGCGCGGGGGTCGTTCAACGACGCGGTGCCCGCGGTGGCGCGGGCGACCGGGGTGACGGTCGGCAAGCGGCAGCTGGTCGAGCTCGCCCGTTCGGCGTCGGTCGACGTGGCCGGCTTCTACGCCCCGGCGCCGCTGAGAAAGGGCGGCTGCTGGTGCTGCAGTTCGACGGCAAGGGCGTGGTCATGCGTCCCGAGGGGCTGCGCCCGGCGACCGCGAAGGCCGCGGCGGCCAGGCAGAAGCTGGCCACCCGGCTCTCGCCCGGGGAGAAGAACGGCCGCAAAAGAATGGCGGAGCTGGCCGCGGTGCACGACGCCGTCCCGGTCGCGCGCACGCCGGCCGATGTGCTGCCCCCCGCCCGGCCAGTACGCGGCGGACGGGCCGAGAGCGACCGGGAAGTGGCTGACCGCCTCGGTCACCGACGACCTCGCCACCGTGGTCGCCGCCGGCTTCGGCGAGGCCGAGCGGCGCGACCCGCACCACCTGCGCACCTGGGTCGTGCTCGTCGACGGCAACAACTCCCAGCTCGACGCCGTCACCATCGAGGCCGAACGCTGCGGCGTCGAGATCCACATCGTCATCGACTTCATCCACGTGCTCGGATACCTGTGGAAGGCGGGCTGGTCGTTCTTCGAGACCGGCGACCCCGACGCCGAGGCATGGTCACCGACAAGGCCCGCCGGGTCCTGGCCGGCAGGACGTCCGACGTCGCCACCGGCCTCCACCACCGCGCGTCCTACAACGGCTACAACGGCTACAACGCCACCGAACGCAAGGGCGCCGACACCGCGGCCGATTACCTCAACGCCAAGGCCCCCACCTCGACTACGCCACCGCCCTCGCGGCCGGCTGGCCGATCGCCACCAGCGTCATCGAGTGCGCCTGCCGCCACCTCGCCAAAGACAGAATGGACATCACCGGCGCGAGATGGGGACTCGACGGCGCCGAAGGCATCCTCACCCTCCGCGCCCTCCGCGCCCTCATCGCCAACGGCGACTTCGAGGACTACTGGAAGTTCCATCTCGACCAGGAACGCCACCGCAACCACCACAGCCAGTCCGCGAACAATCACATACCGCCCTGATCAGCTCACTTCAAGAGAACTGCACCCGAGTTCGATAGTCGGCACGTGACCATCCAGCTCGCGCATGATCGGCTCGTACGCCTCAGATGACGACGCGGTCTTGTGGAATAAGACCAGCGGCTCTCCGGAGCCCTCAGTTTGTCGCCGAAAGGCCCGATGATTGCGACGGAAGCGCGGCGTCGACCCGCGCCGGAGCAACCGGGACGCACTGCCCCGCATCAAGATTCGATTCGCTCGGACCGCCCGACGAACGACCTGTCCGGGGGAATCGGCCACTACTGCGAGGCGCGC
The DNA here is from genome assembly GCF_949319125.1 of Frankia sp. Hr75.2. Classification (NCBI taxonomy): domain Bacteria; kingdom Bacillati; phylum Actinomycetota; class Actinomycetes; order Frankiales; family Frankiaceae; genus Frankia; species Frankia sp. Hr75.2. The sequence continues at coordinate 16,933 of NZ_CASGGV010000319.1, forward strand.
TCGGAGTTCAAGGCCCAGGCACGCCCCGATCGACTCCGACTGGATGTAAGCCAGGGCCTATCGAGCCTCGCTACTCGAGGACAATGACAGGAAGCAGCACCTTCTCCGCTAAAGTTGTGTCCATGTACTCCTTGACCTCACGGATCTTTCCATCCCGGAAGCGGAAGAGGTGGGTGTACTGGTTGTTGTACTCGGCGCCGTTGCTGAGCGTCGACTTTCCGGTCGACTCGGACACGACCCGGTCGTCCTCAGCCGTCAGACTCGCGATCTCGAAATTGAATCCGTTCTTCGTCATCTGCGGGACTCCTCCGACGAAGGCGAGCACCTGGTCGTAGGTCAGCGTCCCGGAGATCTTGCTCTTTCCGCACACAATGGCGACGTAATCGTCGGTGATCACGGATCGGAAAAGATCGACCTCTCCGGCACCCATCGCCTTGAAATAGGTCCGGACGGCATCCTTGTGAGCCTCGTTGGCCATGGCATCTCCTTGACGAGGTTGGTGCGGAACATAAGTCCTACCGAGGGCGGAAGGCCGGTCTTTGGGGGAGCGCCTGCCTCGACTGGTGATGGTACCAGTAGCTCCGACTTACGCGTGCGGGCTGTTCGAAAGGGAGGCGACAGGCCCGGCGGCGAGTGCGGCTGCATTTCGACCCGCGATGCGGCCGTACACGAGGCAGTTGGAGATCGAGTTTCCGCTGCCCACGTAAAGACTTCCGATGGTGCCGCCCGTGCACTCACCGGCCGCGAAGAGGCCTGGTACGGGGTTCTGACCGTTGTCGAGCACCCGCGACTCCGAGTCGATGGCCGGCCCGCACGCCGTCAGGGCGATGAGCGACAGCCGCAGCTCACAGCCGTAGAACGGCCCCTGCTCGATCGGGACCATGTAGGAGCCTTCTTTGAGGAATATCGAGTCGTGCCCGTTCCGCGCGTCCTGGTTGTAGCGCTCGATCGTGCCGGTGAGGTTGCCCGACTCGATGCCCAGCTTCTCGGCCAGTTCCTCGAGTGTGGCCCCGACCTTGACCTTCCCGGTCTCGACCTGTTCGTCGAGAACCTCCTCGAGCCAGTGCGACCGGAGCACGCCTTCCAGGTTGACCTTGGTCGCGGCCATGATGCTGTCGGCATTCGCCCGCGTCTTAGCCGCGTGGTCGAAGACGGCGAACACCCGGTTACCCTGCGCCCGCACGATGGGGTCGACGACGCTGTAGGGCGCCATCTCGTCCATGAACCGTCGTCCGCTCCGGTTGACCAGCACGAGCCAGCCGGGCAGGTACGCCTGCGGATCGTGGTTGAAGTCGGCACACAGCACCCATCCGCCCCGGTCGACGCCGTCGATGTAGGCGTTGACCGGCTCGACGAGCCTGAAGATGTCGCCAGCGGTAGGGACCTCGCCGCCGATGTACCACGCCGCGTCGTTGGCCGCCGCGAGCGGCAGGTACTTCCCGTGCAGTTCGGGATTGCCGGCGAAGCCGCCGGTCGCGAGCAGCACTGCTCCGGCCCGGACGACGTCGTCGCCCACGGCGACGCCGACCACCGTCCCGTCCTCCACGAGCAACCGGTCGACGCGCTGGCCGAGCGCGACGTCGATGTTCGGGTTCCTGTTCACATGGCTGGAAAGGACGTCGACGATGCCCTGACCCTGGCCGACGACGGCGTGGCCGCGCGGCACCCGCTCCTCCCCGGCCGGGATCAGTTCGTCCGCGAACTTGACGCCCAGGCCCTGGATCCACTCGAACGTGTCCGGCAGTTCGTCCACGAGCCGTCGTACCAGCGAGGGGACCACGTTCCACTGGTTGGCCAGCATGTAATCCTGGAAGAGCTCGTCGGGATTGTCGTTGAGGCCGCTCGCCCGTTGCAGGCTCGTGCCCGCAGCCATCATGATCCCGTTGGAGAGCCGGCTCGAACCCCCGAGGATCCCCGCCCCATCGACCAAAAGCACATCAGCGCCAGCCCCGGCGGCTTCCAGCGCCGCCGCCATCCCGGCCATCCCCGATCCGACGACGACCACGTCGACGTCCTTGGCCGCCTTCACGTCATTGCCGAGCTCGCCCATCAGGTTCTCCTCCTCGTGGTCATACCGACCTGTTGGTGTGACTTAGTACCTGTCCTGAATCTTGATGTTCTTTAGCTCTCGGTCGTCTTCCTGGGGTCCAGTGGGAGACGGGCCACGGTGCGGATCATGGTCCAGTGGACGAAGGCTGTGGAGCTGGCCGGGTCGTGTTCGTAGTCACGGACGAGACGGCGGTGCGCGGTGATCCACGCCAGCGTGCGTTCCACGACCCAGCGTTTCGAGAGCGGCCGGAAGACCTTCTGGCTTCTTTCTTCCAGACGATCTCGACAGTGGTCTTCACGACGCTGGCGGCCCAGGTGACGAACCGGCCGGCGAACCCGCCGTCGGCTAACAGGAAACGACAGGTCGGGGTGGTGAAGTAGCGGCCGACCAACAGTTGGCGGGCGCCGTCGCGGTCCTGGCGGCTGGCCGGGACGACCAGCACGGTCAGCAGCAGGCCGAGGGTGTCCACGACGATGAACCGCTTGCGGCCATTGACCTTCTTCCCGCGTCATAGCCGCGGGTCAGGGCGGTCGTCACAGCCGGGGCACCCTTCACAGACTGGGAGTCGACGACCCCGGCGGTCGGTTCTGTGCTACGGCCCTCGGCCTGGCGGACTTCGTCTCGCAGCCCATCGTGGACCGTGAGGGTGACGCCTTTGTTCTTCCACCGTTCGAAGAAACCGTGGACGGTTTTCCAGGGCGGGAAGTCCGGCTGGCACCGCCCACCACACGACCCCGTTGTGCGAGACGTAGAGGATCGCGTCCACGAAGTCGCGCCGATCGTGCTTCCCGGGCCGGCTGCCCTTCGGCGCCGGTGGGAGCGGCTACACGTAGGCCCACTCCTCGTCAGAAAGATCCGATGGATACCGGTGCGATCGCGCCATGTCCGGACCCTGGCGAGCCCGCCCCGCCAGAGCGGCCAGCGACACCGAGAAGATCAGGAACAGGCCACACCCAGCACACTCCACCAGATTCAGGACAGGTACTTACAGTGTTCGACACGACTGTCGGGCCAGACAGAACCCAAGCAGCTGATCCAGCCACCGCTCGGACCCCTCGGTGAGGCGAAGGCCGTTCCGCGGTGTTCAGCGACGGTCGGCGATGTAATCCATGAGCCGGGAGTGGAAGTGCCGGATCCGGCTCTCCTGGTAGGAGGCAAGCGTAATCCCGGGCTTGGTGCGCTTCAAGGCCTTCAGACCGCGCTGGATCTGCGGCATGTTGATGCGGTCCTGGTTGACAATTGCGCTGAGACTGCCCAGCTCCGGGGCGTCGAGCCAGTCGCCGTCGCGCTCGAGCCAGTGTATCTTGGCGGGTTCGGGACGCGGTGCACCTTCCGGCACGGGCGTCAGGTAGAAGATCTCCAGAATGCAGGAGTCGGGATCCTCGCCGTTCGGCCGGAACCGGTAGTAGATGTTCGTCATCCCGGAGTCCCACGGGAAGAAATTGGGGAAGACGAAATACTGGACCGCGTCCATCAGCTGGTAGGCCGGCGTCGAGCTCAGGTCGAGCCCCAGACGCGGCGCGAGTTCGGTACGGATCGTCTCGACGATGCGCTGCCGAGCAGTCTGCCCCTCAGGCAGGCCCTCGAGCACCTCACGGGGAACATCGCGGGAGTTGGTCCCGAGGCGCTCCTCGTAAAACGTGCGCGCCTCGAGGTAGCTCTCGTAGATGTCCTCTTCCTCGAGCTCACCGAGCGTGCTGCTGCTGACTCCGCGCGCCGAGAGGACCCGATTGACGTTCTTGCCGAACAGGTCCACCTGGCTCATGTAGTCCTGGATGCTCGGCGCCGTCTGGGGGTGGGTCTGAGGCAGGTGGTAGGCTTCGATGAACGCCTCGAGAGCGATCTTCCAGTTAGCCGAAATGACCTGGGCGACATGGGCGGACTTGAACCGCGACTCGTAGCCGGTGTGCTTGAAGTGATCCGGGATCGGAGCCAGGAACTCCTCGAGCGGCTCGCAGTCGGGATCCATGTTGATGAAGACGAAACCGCCCCAGGTGCCGACCTTGGCCTCCGGAAGAGCGAACTTCTCCGGGTTGACATGCTTGAAGTCCCATTCACTGCAGGGCAAGCGCTTGATGTCGCCGTCCAGGTTCCATGCCCACCCGTGGAACGGGCAGCGGAACTCGGGCACCCGTCCGTCCGTCGCCCGGAGGCGGCGTCCCCGGTGCAGGCAGGCGTTCTGCAACGCCTTGATGGACCCGTCTAAGGTGCGTGTGATGATGAACGAGTCGTTGACGATCTCGTAGACGATGTGATCGCCGGGTTCGGGGATCTCCTCCTCGCGGCACACCATCTGCCAGGCCTTGCGCCACACGTGCTCCACCTCGAGCTCGAGGAACTCCCGCGACGTGTAGCGGTCGATCGGAATGTCCTCGTCGCCGAGGTCCTGCCAGGACGGCCGCATGAAGTCCGGGATCTCGTCCCCGTCCTCGCGGATGACCTGCTGGTACGTCTTGCCGGATCGGCCGGCGACCTTAGCCTCGATCAGGGCCTCGACGTCGCCGTGATCGGACGTCGGCTCCGAAACCTGCGTCATGCCGTCGTCACTCCTCTCGGTTGGGTACTACTTCTCCGGACCGGTGTACGCACCCGCCACGTAGTCGAGCATCACCTGGTCCGCGTACCTCAGTTCTCCCGAGACCCGACTGCCGTTCCGAGTGAAGACACCACTCTGCCCCGTCTCCGGATTCTCGACCGAGACGTTTCCGTCAGGCAGAAGCGTGAAGACCATATTGGTCCCGCGCTGGACTAGCTTCTTACTCATCTTCCGCTCCTGACGATGGATCTCTCTGCTGCCGTGCCGTCGGATCAGACTTGGAGTGAGGGCGTCCGGGCAGCTCCCGCACCCCGCGCTTCACCACGACGATGTCGCCATCCGGGCGCACCTGGCAGGCGAGCCGCAAGGTGCCTTCCCGGGATGTGTCGACGATCTCGGCCAGGCCTTCGGCCTCCAACGGCTCCACCGCATTGATCCGGTCCGCCCCCTCGATCACCGACATGAAGCACAAGTGGCAGGTTCCGAGCCCCTCGCAGGTCGTGGGCCACCGGATACCGTTCTGGACTGCGGCTTCGTAAACGCTCTGCCTGGGCGCGACGCCGAACGTAATGTTCTTCGGACGAACCGTGACCGTCGCCGCGAGGCCAGCCAGTTGCTGCACACTGTTCCTCTCAACACCCAAATCATATGCAAAATGGCCGACATGTGTCTAGGGTCACTGAAGGTCAATCTGACCATCCGCGATCACAGCAACCCGAGCTGGCCCGGGGCGTTGCGGTCGAGTCGACGCCGCACCCCGTCCACGGTGTCCGCCTCCACAGTGACGACCAGCTGAGACACCCCGGCCTTCCGGTACTGCTCGATCAGCTCCGGGGACAGCCGTGCGCGCGGCGTCACCGTAATCTCGAAGCCCGCCAGGTCTCGGCCGAGCTGCTCCGCGTGCCGGAAGATCACCGTTCGCGCCTTCGCCGCCTCCTCCGGGGTGTGTCCGAACCCGTACCAGCCCGAGCCAAGCTCGGCCGCATCCTGCAACGCGGTGGTGCCTGCGCCCCCGAGGACGAGCGGAGGCCCCTCGGGGCTGAGCGGACGCGGATATGCGTTGATGCCGTCGAACGTCACGAAGTCCCCATGGAAGACCGGTTCCTTCATCGTCCACATCGCCTTCAGAGCATGGAGGTGCTCCCGGAACCGGGCCCGGCGACGATCCATGGGAACGCCCATGGCCTGGTACTCGAGGGCGAGGTAGCCGACACCGACGCCCAGGACCAAGCGACCGTCGGAAAGGACGTCAACGGTCGCCGCCTCCTTGGCGAGCTGGACCGGCTGCCGCAGTGTCGCCACCACGATCCCGGTGCACAGCTGGATCCGCTCGGTGTGGGCAGCGAGGTAGCCGAGAGTGACCAGGGGGTCGGCCATGGGCCAGTCGGGCTCGAGAGAAGGTTTGGGCTGCCGGGGGCTCGGCAGTACAAGATGCTCCCCCGTCCACAGCGACTGGTAGCCGAGTTCTTCCGCATGCGCAGCCAGCACGCCCGCCTGCCGGGACACCATCCCCCCGACGTTCGCCCCGAAGAATCCCAGCTTCATGCCCTACTCCTCGCTAACCTCGCGCCGACCGTCACCGGGAGGCGATCCGATCACCCATCGCCGCACGGGCCGCCGCCCTCTCGGGGTGCTCGGACGTCGTGTCGAACGCCTGGGCCTCCAGCTCGAGCTGCTCGACGAGATGACGGCGGTGGGAGTCCTTCAGCAGCCTCTTGGTCACCGGCGCGCTCACCCCCGGCAAGTTTGCGAGGCGGGTCGCGAGGGCCACGGCGTGCGCCACGAGCTCGGAAGCCGGCACGACCTCGTTGACCAAGCCCCAGTCGTGAGCCTGCTCGGCATCCAGCCGCACATCGCCGAGCAGGAGCTCGAAGGCTCGCGTGTAGCCCAGGACGCGCACCAGGTGGTACGTCGCGCCCGTATCCGGCGAGAGGCCGACCGGCGCGAACCCGGCCGAAAACAACGCGTTCTCCGACGCCACCCGGATGTCGGCCGCGGCCGCCAGGGACAAGCCCGCACCCAGCGCAGGCCCGTTCACCGCCGCGACGAAGGGAATGTCGAGGGCGTCGAGCTGCAGGACCACCGGATGGTAGAAGCGACGCATCCGACGTGAGGACGGGGAGTAGTCTGACTTTGGTGCGCGGATGTCGCCGCCGGCACAGAAACCACGGCCGGCGCCGGTCACGACGATCGCACCGGCCTGCCCGGCGGCCCTTGCCAGGGCGTCCGACAGGTCGTCGAACAGCTCCGGGACGATGGCATTGAGCCTTTCCGGTCTGTTCAGGGTCAGTATGAGCACCGGCCCCTGCATCTCCTCGAGGACAAGGCTCATCGGCTTGCCCCCGTGATCCGCGGTGTCATGGCGACTGCCTTTCGTCGACGGGCGCGGTCGGAGCCGCCCGGGGTGCGTACTCGCTGTGCCGCTGGCCGCGTTGGTCGACCGAGCGCGACGGTGGCGTCACGTGCAGACCCTGGGGAGCCTCCTCCAAGAACTTCCACTGCATGCATCCTCGTTGGCCCATTATTTTGCATGACATCATGTCGATGGACAAGGACGTCGAGGCGAGCGCCGCAGGCGTCGGAGCAGGAGTAGGAGTAGGAGAGCCCATGACGGAAGCCGACGTGTCCGCGCCGCTTGCCGCCCCCGGCGGCAACCCCTGGCAGGGAAAGGCCGTCCACGACGCCCTGACGCAGGCTGTCACCCGATGGCCCGATCACCGAGCGCTCGTCGATGGGGACACGGTCCTGACGTTCCGCGAGCTGGCAGCGGCGCGCGACCGACTCGCGGTGGCCCTGTCCGAGCGCGGCATTGGGAGCACCACCCATGTCGCGGTCCATCTCCGCCGCTCGTGGGAGCATGTCATCCTGCTACACGCGCTGTGGCAGCTCGGCGCCGTGGTGATCACGCTGAACACGGCATGGGAGTCCGAGGAGCTGGCGTATGCGCTCACCTCGACAAACACCCAGTTCCTTGTGACCAGCACCCGGGTGGTGGGAAAACCCGTCGATCACCGGATGGCCGCCTTGGGGTTGCCCGCGCACGGCCCGGCCGACAGCTCGTCGTTCCCGCTGCTGCAGGCCGTGATCTCCGACGACCCGGACGCGCCCCCGCACGAGTGGCACCTGCAGTCGTGGCTCCGGACGAAGGTGGGGCGCGCACCGGAGCCGGTGCGCAACCAGGAGGCCGTCATCCTCTTCACCTCCGGCTCGACCGCTCGCCCCAAAGGCGTCGTGGTCCGGCAGGAGGCCCTCCTCGGCTCTGCCCACTACTTCATGGAGCGACTGGGGCTCGGCCCGGACGACCGCTTCCTCGGCTTAGGGCAGTACTTCCACGCCGGCGGCCTGGTCCAGCTCCTGGGGACCTGCATGTATGGCACCAGCATGCACATCTTCGACGGCTTCCAACCGGAGGCAATGGCACAGGCCGTTCACGAGCGGCGGATCACGGCGACCGCCGGATTCGATCTGGTCCTCGGCCGGCTGTGGGACGATCTCGAGCGGAAGGGCTGGCGCCGGCCGAACAAGGTCGGATGCGCTCCCGGGCTGACGATGTACGACAGGCTCGAGGCCGGAGGCGCAACGATCGTCATGATGTACGCGATGAGTGAGGCCGCGAACATGGTGACGCTGACCGAACCCCGGCTCGGGCCCGAGAAGGGCCGGATGAGTAACGGCAGGCCCCTGCCGGGGGTCACGGTCCGTATCTGTGATCCCGCATCCGGCGCGATCCGACCGACAGGCACACCCGGCGAGATCTGTTTCACTGGCTGGAACCTGTTCTCCCGCTACTATGGCGCCCCCGACCTGACCCGGGAAGCATTCGACGACGAGGGCTACTTCCACACCGGCGACTACGGCTGGCTGGACGAGGACGGCCGCCTCTACTACCGCGGACGCTACTCGGCCATGATCAAGACCGGCGGGGAGAACGTCTCCGAGATCGAGGTGGAAAGTTTCCTGGTGCGGGAGATCTCTGATGTCGTCATGGCCGCCGTGGTCGGCGTACCGGATCCGCGGTGGGGGGAGGCCGTGGTGGCGTTCGTCGAACTCCGCCCGGGCGCGTCGTTCGATCCGGCAGCGCTTCGCCAGGCATGCCGAGGCAGGATCGCCGGCTACAAGATTCCGAAGCGCTTCCTGCCCGTCGCGCCGACCGAGTGGCCGACGACGCCGATGGGCAAGCTCCTCCGGGAGGATCTTCGCCGTGCCGCCCTCGAACAGGATGACGGCGAAACGGCGGCACACCTCGAGTCGTGACGCAGCTACCCGGGTGCACAGTGAGCCTTTCCGCGTGGCTGCCAGTCGCCGTGTGTGATCATCGCGGGGGTAGTTGGCGTGGGTGAGGCTGAGGGCCGTGGCAAGGAAACGCGGGACCTCTGTAGGAAGTCTAGTCCGACCAAAGATCATCTTCTGAGAGGCCCCGTGTCCATGTGAGTGTCACATACACCACCGAACTGCCCCTCGGTGAGCACACCGTCGACCGGCTGGAGACCCTGCTGGCCGCGGAGCGGGACCGCCGCGGCACCCGGGCGGGCAGGCGGGCACTGGACTGCCGGGCGCAGGCCGTGCTCGTGCTGCGCTGGTTCGTCGACAGCACCCGGGGTGGCCCAGCTCGTCCGCGACAACCAGATCGGCCGGTCGACGGGCTATGACTGCGCGCCATCAGTGAACGCCCGAACGCGCTACTCAAGAGCACCTTCCGCGCCCTGGGCAACATCAGACTTGACCCCTGGAAGATCGGCAGGATCGTCGCCGCCGCTCTCGTGATCCTCCACAACGGACGCTGAACCGCCCCGGGTCGGATGGAGGCTTGATTCTCTGAGAGGATCGAGTCATGGCACGTCCTTCCCCTTACCCCACCGAGCTGCGGCGTCGTGCGGTCCGGATGGTCGCCGAGGTCCGTCCCGACTACCCCACCGAGTGGGCCGCGATGAAGGCCGTCGCGTCCAAGCTCGGCATCGGAACGGCCGAGACGGTACGGCAGTGGGTCCGGCGCGATCAGATCGACAACGGGAACCGGCCCGGGGTGACGACGGAGGAGTCCGCGCAGGTCAAGGCCCTGAAGAAGGAGGTCGCCGAGCTGAAGCGGGCGAATGAGATCCTCAAGGCCGCGGCGAGTTTCTTCGCGGCCGAGCTCGACCGGCCACACCTGCGCTCGTAGCGTTCGTCGACGAGCACCGGGACCGCTTCGGCGGTGTCGAGCCGATCTGCCGCGTGCTGACCCTGCACGACTGCAGCATCGCCCCCTCCACCTACTACGCCTACAAGCAGCGTCAGGCATCGCCCTGCGCCCGTCAGGTACGGGACGCCGAGCTCACGACGCTGATCACCGAGGTCTACGACGCCAACTACCGTGTCTACGGGGCGCGGAAAATCTGGCGGGAGCTGCACCGGCAAGGCCACCCGGTGGCCCGCTGCACCGTCGAACGCCTCATGCGTGAACTCGGCATCACCGGTGCCGTCCGCGGCAGGAAAGTGGTCACCACCCTGGCGGATCCGGCCGCGACGCGGGCTCCTGACCTGGTGGAACGCGACTTCGTGGCCGACGCCCCCGAACCGCACCTGAGTCGCTGACTTCACCCACGTCGCAGCCTGGGCCGGCACCGTCTACGTCGCGTTCGTGGTGGACACCTTCTCCCGCCGCATCGTCGGCTGGTCCGTCGCGACCACCAAGCACGCCGAACTCGTCCTGACCGCGCTGGAGATGGCACTGTGGCAACGGGACCGGACCGGCACCAGGCCCGTAGCGGGTGAGCTGATCCATCACTCGGACGCGGGTTCGGTCAATACACGTCTTTCACGCTCGCCGAGCACCTGGACCGAGCCGGCATCGCGGCCTCCATCGGCACGGTCGGCGACGCACTGGACAACGCACTGATGGAATCGACCATCGGCCTGTACAAGACAGAACTGATCAAACCGCGGCGGCCCTGACGAACTCTGCCCGAGGTCGAGTTGGCCACCGCCGAATGGGCGGACCGCTACAACCACCGACGCCTACATGGTGAGATAGGCCACATCCCACCAGTCGAATACGAAGCTAACTACTACCCGACAACCCAGAAACCCCAGGCCACAGTCACAACCTAGAGCCTCCAACCTCCCCGGGGGGGTTCACGCACAGCCTTGTGAACCACACCGCAACGGACGGTACACGGAAAGGCTCAATGTCCGCCGCATCCCACAATCATGCCGTCAACCCACGCCCGACCAGGGACGGAAGCTGACCGGCCGCAAGGTCGTGGCCCCGCTCCACCGCTGCGGCCGACGCAATGACGCCAGTCTTGTCGAACAGATCGTCACCGCTCTACGGACCCCGGCGCTGCGTCAGCCGCCGCCGGTCGAGGCCGCGTTGGGCCAGACGGTCGTCGACGAGCTCGAACAGGCCTGGCAGTCGAGTTTGACGCACACCCTCCCGACGGCGTTCTGCGATCAGCGCCCGGCCTTGGACCGGTGCTCGCCGCGCGGGTTCTGGGCGAGGTCGGCGACCCCACCCGCTTCACCGCCGCGGGTGGTCTGCGCGCGTTCGCCGGCACCGCGCCGGTCACTCGAGCCTCTGGCCGTTCCCGCAGGGTTCTGGCCCACAGGACCCGCAACAAACGTCTTGGGACGCCTGCCACTGAACCTTTGCCAACCTGGCTGATCGCGGGTGAGGCCGGCGTCGAGGCCAGGTCTGGGAAGAGGCAAAGCTCCTGGTAGACGCGTTGTCGACCAAGAGCAACCTGTCCCCCGGAGCTTCGTATGCTTGTCTACCCAGCCGGGGTCGATCTGTCCACCCAGACCCTGCCCTTCCTCACCGACCGGCTGCACGCCCGCCGCCGTGAAGGCGGCACCCGCTGGCGGCGCCTGCCCGCGGACCGCCAGGCCCTGCTCGTCCTGTCCCATCTGCGCTGCGAGCACACCTACGCCCGCACTCGCCGCCGATAGGCGTCAGCACCGTCTACCAGTACGTCGCCGAAGCCGTCGGTCTGCTCGCCGCCTGTGCTCCGGACCTGCCCACCGCGCTACGCACGGCCGCCGCCAAAGCCTTCGTCATCCTGGACGGAACCCTGTTCCCGATCGACCGGATCACGGCCGACCGGCCGTACTACTCCGGCAAGCACAAGAAACACGGGATGAACCTGCAGGTCCCTCGCCGATCCAGCGGGCCGGCTGCTGCGGGCCTCACCGGCGCTGCCCAGCGCGGTCCACGACATCCGCGCCGCCCGCACCCACGAGACATCCTCGACGCCCTGGCCGAGCAGGGCATCACCTGCTCGGCGGACAAGGCCTACCAGGGCGCACCGCACCCGGTACGTGTGCCCTACCGCGGCCACTGAGAGCGGCTCTCCGCCGGCCAGCAGGCCGTCAACCGCGCCCACGTCAAGATCCGCGCACTCGGGGAACAGGCCGTGGCCACCCTCAAAACCTGGCGCCTGCTGCGCAAGCTGCGCTGCTCGACCACCCGCATCACCAGCCTCGTTCAAGCCGTCCTCACCCTCCACCTCGCAACCACCAGCGGAGGTTGAAAAAGGCTCACTGGTGGGCCTTCTCCATGCTCACCAAGTCCGCTGGCGCCCGCGCGCACTACGACCGGCCCCGAGCCGGCGGTGACCACCACAACGCAGCTCTGCCAACCTTGACGAACAAGGCCCTCGGACGTCTGTGGTGATGTCTACAGAACAACCAGCTCTGGGACAACACCGCCGCCTGACCCACCCCACCAGCGACCAACCGCCCCTGTCGGCTTGACACCCCACCCGCGTGGGATTTCTATGTGTGGACGGCGCGTGGGTTCCGTTACGCGTCGTTCGTGACCGACGTGTATTCCCGGCGGATTCTGGGGTAGAAGGTGTCGGCGGACAAGACCACGGACCTGGCGGACGGGGCGTTGGAGTAGGCGTCAACGACCCGCCGGCGGGCGGGTGGCGAGTTCACCACCGAGGGGCTGGTCCAGCATTTGGATGCTGGTTCCCCCAGTACACGTCCCTGGCGTTCACCGAGCAGCTCACCGCGGCGGGGATCGCCGGGTCGATCGGTACGGTCGGGGACGCGTTGGACAACGCTCTGATGGAGTCCATGATCGGTTTACACAAAACCGATCTGATCAAACCGGGATCGGTAATGCGGAACTGGCCGGGGCCGCGTGAGGTAGAATGCAAGACCGCCGAGTGGGTGCACTGGTACAACAACGAAAGACTACAATTCTTCGATTGACTACCGTGATTCCCGCCGAGCGGGAAATCGTGTGGTTAGACCATCGCTCAACGGGGCGAGGTGGCCTGAACCCCGGTCTCTCGCGAACCCAGGGCGGTTCACCGCTGGACGTCTCGGCGCTGCCCCCCGACCACCGGCTCCACTCCAGCCAGGTCAGCGTCTTGTTCCAGACCCGGGATGGCCAGCAGGCCGAACAGATAGTCCCGGAGTCCCCGCCGCTGTGCCCGCGAAGCGAGCAGATCGTCGAAGCGGGATGCATACGCCTCCACCAGCGCCGGAGCCGGCGGGCAGGGCAGCCATGTTGTCATCGCGATCATCTCCGTAACTGGACCGCTCCTTCCTCTACCCGGTCCAGCCAGGGAATCCCTCGATCATCCACACGCGATCAATTGGTCACAACAAACCACCGATAACGGGTCGCACCCGGCAGCCGTGAAGGGACTCAGTAGCTCCGCTCGAGCCCAAGCACCTTCTCGGAGATGAAGTTGAGCACCATCTGGTTGTTAACGGGCGCGATGCGGTGCGGGCGCAGCTCGATCCAGTGCCGGCCGATGTGGTATTCTGTCGCAAACGAGTATCCGCCATGGATCTGCATCACGTGGTCGGCCGTCTTGAACGCCGCCTCCGAGGCGAGGAACTTGGCCGTGTTTGCGAGCCGTCCGACCTCTTTGGGAGGTGCGCCGGCGTCGTAGGCCTCCGCTGCCTCACGGACAGCGAGAGCAGCTGCGCTGAGCTGGATGTAGGACTCTGCGAGAGGGTGCTGCACCGACTGGTTCTTGCCGATCGTGCGGCCGAAGACGACCCGCTGGCCTGCGTACTCCACACCACGCTCGAGGCACCAGCGCCCCATTCCGACACATTCGGCCGCCAGCAGGATCCGCTCCGCGTTGACACTCGCCAGGATCTGCCGGAAACCCTGCCCCTCCTCACCGAGCAGGTCGGAGGCGTCGACCGGGAGATCGTCGAACCACACCTCGTTGGAGTCGACGGCGTTCCGGCCCAGCTTGGCGATCCTTTTGATCGTAACCTGAGGGGCCTTCAGGTCGGCCATCAGCATCGACATGCCCGAGGTGGTCTCCGTACCGTCCGACGCTCGGGCGGACGTCCGGCAGAGCAGCAAGCATTTCTCGGCACGCTGCGCGTGTGAGTTCCAGACCTTCTGGCCGTTGACGATGTACCGGTCGCCGTCCCGCACCGCAGTGGTACTGATTCGCGACGTGTCCGTGCCGGCATCCGGCTCGGTCACTCCGAAGCTGACCGAGAGCTCACCGGCCACCATGCGAGCGAGATACTTCTCCTTCAGCTCGCGGCTCCCGTACTTGATGATCGAGCTGAGTGCGATGTGACTCGAGTGCACCGTGCTGCACGCGGCGGTCGCTCCGCCGCCCGCGCCGACCTCCTCTAGCATGGCCGCGCCCTGGCTCAGGGTCGCTCCGCCACCGCCGTACTCCTCGGGGACGGTCATCGTGGTGAAGCCGCTCTTGACGAAATCCTCGAAGTACTCGGTCGGGAAATCCTCCTTCCTCTCCTTCTCGCTCCAGTACTCCAAGGGGTACTTGGCATTGATCGCTCGGACGGCCCGCCGGATCTCGTCGTGCCCGGTAGTGGTGAGCGGCAGGTGCTCCGGCCTGATCGTCATCGGTGATCCTCCTCGTCGGCGCCCGAGTCCAGGAGCCCGGACTCGGTGTCGGTCAGCTCGATCTCGAGAAAACACAGGGCGTCAGCGAGGGCTTTGCCTTGCGGGTCCAGGCGCAGCGTGCTCGTCCCGCCGCGGCCGAGGATCCCGTGCAGCAGGAAGTTCAACGCGGAAAGGTTCCGCAGCTCGAACCGCTCGGTCCGGCGGGCGCGGTCTGAGAAGTAGTCCTGCACCGCCTCGGCCGTGAGCTCCCTCTCCAACGCGGCGAACCACCGCTCGTGCCGCGCCGCGACGCCGATGTTCGCCGTACCGCCCTTGTCCCCGGAACGGGCATACGCAATTCTTCCGATCGGGACTTTCACCGTGACCCACCTGCCTCGAAGAGTTCGATGGTCGGTTGGACGAACTCGGCCGGGACGAGTGCCGGCCAGTAGCTCAGCACCCCGGAGACGCGGCCTCGCCCGGGTAGGAGGGTGGTCTTGCCCGGCGGACCGTTGAACACGGTGCTCAGCTCGACGACAGCGCGTTGGAGGTCGGCACGGTGGTGTGAGCGCGCAGCGAAACGCAGCACCACCTCGACCAACTCGCCGGTGCGCGGGCTACGGCGTTCATGGACTGCGCCGGTCCCGATCAGGTCCCAGCGCACCTCCTCGATGTCCAGGTTCAGGCGGGCTATGCGCCGCTCCAGCACCTCCCTGGCCCGCTCGGCGCGTGCCACCGCTCCCGGCGCGGAGTAGAGCCACAGCGCGCTCGTCGAGTACCCGTCCTCGTAGCTGGCCGAGACCTTGAGCGTCGCCGGGGCCGCGCGCCCGGTCGCCCCGTCGATCTCCACCAGATCGCGGTCGAGCTGCCGGACTCGCAGGGTCGTCCAGTCCGCGCTGACGTCAGGAGTCAGGTAGGCACGCGGGTCGCCGATCTCGTAGAGAAGCTGCTCGATGGTGGTCGAGACGTCCACGACGCCCCCGCTGCCGGGGGTCTTGCCGAGCTTGATACACCCTCGAGAGTCCACCTCGACGATCGGGGAACCGAGGTCGTCCATCGCAGACACGTCCTCCCAGCCAGCCTGGTGATTGCCGCCCGTCACGTGGGCGCCGCACTCGATCAGGTGGCCGGCGACGATGCCCGCCGCGAGGAGGTCCCACTGGTCGGCCTTCCAGTCGAAGGAGTGTCGCAGGGCCGCCAGGGTCAGCGACGGGTCGGCGACTCGGCCGCAGATCACCACGTTGGCCCCACGCCGCAGCGCCTCGACGACCGGTTCCGCGCCGATGTACGCATTGGCACTGGCCAGCCGGTCGGCAACTAGGGAGAACGGTTCACCGGTCTCGGTGTTCCGCAAGTCGACCCCCTGCGCGCGGAGCTCATCGATCCGGGGCATGAGGTCATCGCCGGCGACGGCCGCGATGCGGACCCGCTCGCCGACACCGAGCTCATCAGCGAGCTCGAGCACCCGCTGCGCACATCCCGACGGGTTCATCCCGCCCGCGTTGCAGATGATCGTGACGCCGCGTTCGACGGCGTCACGGAGGCAATCGCGCAGGATGGGGATTATGTCCGAGGCGTACCCGGTGCGCGGGTCGCGCTTCAGCTGCTTGCGGAGCACGGACATCGTGACCTCGGCCAGGAAGTCCATCACCAGGTAGTCGATACGGGCGCCGCGGACCAGCCTGCCGGGGGCCATGGTGTCGTCGCCCCAGAATCCGAGCCCGCCGCCGATGCGAACGGTTGCCATCATCGACCCTGCCATTCTGGTCGGCGCCCCTCGCGGAAGGCCCGCGGCCCCTCTCGAGCGTCCTCGCTGTCGTAGACGTGGCGGAAGAGCTCTGCGGCCATCGCCGCGGTGGCGGCGACCCCGGCCTCGGCTCCGACGCGCATGAGCCACTTGGACGCCCGGACCGACAACGGCGCATTCTCGACGATGGTCTGCGCAATCGCCCAGGCGCGGGGTAGCAGATCAGCCTGTGGGAGGACCTCGTTGACCAGGCCGACCTCGTAGGCCCGTTGCGCAGAGATCGGCTGGGCGGTGAGCAACAGCTCCGCGAGGACACGCCTCGGCAGCATACGCGTCAGCGGCGCGGCCCACGGGGCGCCGCGACTCCACCGCGCTTCCGAGATCGCGAACGAAGCGGACTCCGCGGCGAGGCAGATGTCGCCGAACTGCGCAAGCCGGAAGCCGCCCGCGTAGGCAGCACCATTGACCGCGGTGATGACCGGCTTCTCGATGAAGTCGTCAGGGCCGAAGTCGGCGAAGTAGTCCGGTGGGGGCTGCCCGGTGCCGCGTCCCGCCATCTCCTTGAGGTCCGCCCCGGCACAGAAGGCCTTGTCACCCGCACCTGTCACGATGACCACACGACGCCGGTCGTCGGCAGCGAACTCGCGCATGGCGGCCGACAACGCGGCCCGCAGCTCCGCGTTCACCGCGTTGCGGGCCTCGGGCCGATTGAGGGTGAGCAACAGGACTCCGCCTCGCGACTCGCTCTTCAGGACATCACCCATGACGCCACCCCATCCCATAATGTCTACCATTATGCATGCACAGTGCAGCGGCGTCAACCTGGCGGGCGAGAGGATCGCTCCGCGACGTCACGATTGTGCATGTATTATGGCATTTCAACCTGCGGAGGCCTCATGCCAGACGACCCGCTCGCAGACGCGCTCTGCATGCTGATCCGAACCGGAGAGCTATCACCCGGCGAGCGAGTGGACCAGCGCGTCGTGGCCGAACGACTCAATGTCAGCCGCACACCCTTGCGCGAGGCGCTCCGGGCTCTCGCCTCGGACGGGATCCTGACGCGTGTCCCGAACTCCGGATACGCGGTGGCGAAGCTCAGCGCGACCGATCTCTTGCAGTACTACTCGATGCGTACGCTGCTCGAGACCGAGATACTGCGAACGATCGTGTGGCCGGACCAGACTGTGGTCGAGTCGCTCAAGGCCATCAACGAGGAGTGTCGCGAGGCCGGCGAGGCGGACGATGTCGAGCGGCTCATCGCGAGCAACCGGACATTCCACTTCATAACGTTCAGCTGGTCACCGCTGACCATGTTCGCGAACGAGGTCGAACGCATCTGGCGGATCTCCGACCCGTATCGCGCGCTGCACTACCTCTCCAACCGAGAACGTCGCGGATGCGCCTACAAGGACCACAAGTTGATGATCGCCGCGATCGAGGCACGGGACCGCGAGGAGCTGGTCCACCTCATAGACCGACACCGTGCCGGCTCCCGGACGATGCTCCAGGGCATGCTCGGACCGAGCCACACGTCCGCGGTGCTGACACTCCCCCAGAGCGCCAGGCCCAGTGCGCGTCGGCTACGCGAGGCCATCTGAAGTCACACCTTCCATTGCCACGCGATGCATGCATAATGGCATTCCAGAGACGATGGAGGTTGTGGTGCGGAAGGTCTACGTGAGCACGGTGTTCGACCAGCCCGTCGATGACGTATGGGGGGTGCTCGGAGACTTCCACCGCGTCGACAAATGGATCGAGATCGTCCACGCCTCCGAGCCCGAGAACGGCGACCAGGCGGCGACGATCGGCTCCATCCGGAAGCTGACCGTCGGCGACGATCGTCACACGACTCGGGAGCGTCTCGTCTCGTACGACGCGATGAACCGTCAAATGACCTACGAGCTGCCCGACGTGCCGCCCTTCGGGATGAGCCACTACCTTGCCACAATTCGCGTGCTACCCGTCACGGACTCCGGCAAGACCTTCATCGAGTGGTACGGCACGTACGCCTGCGACGATGTCGCCGACGTCCCCACGATCGAGGCCAGTCTCCGGGATATCTACACCGCCTTCCTCGCGGATCTGCGCCGGTATCTCGAGTCAGCCGTGGTGCCCGCCACCTGACCTCAGCCACGATGCCATGCCTAGTCGCTGGTTGGTCAGGTTGGGGAAGCTGGACGTGAGATCCTAGCATCTGGCCGGGGCTGTTCCAGTGGGAGGTGCCCAGTAGCCACACCTCGTAGCCGACTGTGCCGACTATGGAGGCGGTGGACTGGTTCTGCGGCCTTCGATGACCTGTTCTGCCCTCTGGCCGAGCGCGCCGCGCTGCGGCACTATCTGATCGGCCTACTGCTGCCCCGGGAGCGCAACAAGGCGTTGACCGAGCTGGCCGCCCTGGTCTCCGGTGCCGATCGCCAGCGACTGCACCACTTCCTGCATGCCCCCTGGGATCCCGATGCCTTGGGCGCCCGGTGGGTGGAACGGGGGTGTTGCGTTATCCGGAGGGGTGGCGCGCCGAAGCTCTGCTGGTTCGCTGGTCAGATCGCGTGTGCGAGTTCGGTGAAGGCAGCCGGGATCCGCAGCCGTGGGGTGGCGTCGGTGGCGAGTTCGTAGTGGCCGCGGTGGATGTTCTGGACGAGTGTGTGCCCGGCGCTGACGGTCTGGACGGAGCGGAGGCGTTTCAGCCCGCGCATGGGCCGAAGCCTGGTTTTCAGCCGGCTGTGATCAGACTCGATCCGGTTGTTCTCCCGCCGGGCATCGACATCGCAGGCCTCGGGTAGCAGCTCGTCGAGGATCCGCGGGTAGGTGGGGGCCTTGTCAGTGGTGACCTCGACGGGTCGGCGGCCGTGGGTCAGCGGGGCGGTGAAGAACCGTCGGGCGCTGGCCTGGTCGCGGTGGTTGCTGGAGAGGACGTCGATGACCTGACCATGCTGGTCAACGGCCCTGGACAGGCATGTCCAGCGGCCGGCGACCTTGACGTATGTCGCGTCGACGAACCACCTGTCGCCCGGACAGTGCCGGGCTGCGTCGACCAGCAGCGGCGTGAACCGCTGGACCTACCGGTAGATCGTGACGTGATCGACCTCGATGCCGCGTTCGTCGAGCAGCTTCTCGACATCCCGGTACGACAGGGCGAAGCGCAAGTACCAGCGGACTGCCAGCACGATCACCTCCAGTGGGAACTGAAAGCCGGTGAACTCCGAGATCGGGACCAGCGGACGGGCAGCATGTCGATGCATCGTCCGATCATGACTGGCCCGGCGCCCAGACCGCCAGACCTCGCCTATGCAACAGCCCCCCAGCTATGTTGGGGATACAACAAGGCGACTCATGGCGCACCGCCCGTCCGTCGGGGCCACCGGAGTGTGCTGGGATAACTCCGCTGCAGAGTCGTTCTTCGGAACGCTCAAGAACGAACTCGTCCACCGGGAAACCTATCTGACCCGCCGCGCCGCGCGTACCGCGATCGCCGAATACATCGAGGTCTTCTACAACCGGCAGCGACTCCACTCCACTCTCGGCTACCGCACCCTAGAACATCGAGTGCGCATACCACGCAACCCAGAGCGAAGCGAAGGAAGTAGCATAAAGCTAATATAGTACGGCTACGTCGGTGTCCGAAAAATGGGCAGTACCTCAGCACGTGGTCGGCAGCCTGGGGCTGGCTGGTGTGGTGGCGGCGCGCGGTTCGGACGCGGCGAGGGATCAACCGGCCCGTTTTGTCCTCGCTCCAACGGCCGACGACGCGCGCTAGTGGGCATGGGCGGCACGGTAGATAACGGTCCGGAAATGGACAAACTGGCGTTCCTAAATGTGGCTTGGGGACGGGCTAGTAGCCTTCACGGGCTCAACCTGTCGACAGGGACATACCCTTCGCTAGAGCTAGCTCTAAGTGGCCTAAATATTACTGACAGGTAGACGGTGTTGGTAGGCGGGAATCGAGGGCTTATGCCATTTTTTCGTCCACGGCGGCTGAACGCTGCCGTCAGTGTGATCGCGATCAGCGGCCTGACGAGTGTGGTAGCAGCCTGCGGGATCATGGGCGGGGGAGACGGGTCCAGGCCAGCGACCGAGGGCTGCGCGACACCCGGTGTGACCTCGACCCAGGTCACTCTCGGAGCGGCCATTGACGACACGGGGATCGGCGCGAGTCTCCTCGCGGCGTTCCGCGCCGGGATCGATGCCCGTCTCGGCGTGGCGAACGACAACGGCGGGGTCAACGGCCGGAAGGTCGTCTATGAGTGGAAGGACACCCAGTCCGACCCGTCGTCCAACCAGAACGCCGTGCGCGAACTGGTCGAGACCAAGGGCGTGTTCGGCATCATCCAGGGCTCGATCATGGCCCTCGGCTCGGCGGACTACGCCAAGGAGCACGGCATCCCGGTGGTCGGGCCCAGCATGGACGGGTCCTGGCCAGACCACCAGAACATGATCAGCTGGTTCTACGCCCAGTCCACGAGATCGTCCGTAAGCACCTGGGGTGCCTTCGCGCAGTCCCAGGGGGCTACCCGTGTGGCCATCCTCGGCCTGGCCTTCAATCCAGGCAGCGTGACCTACAAGGCTCAGCTACAGGCGAGTATGGAATCGGCCGGGATCCCGGTCGTCCTCAACCTGGACGTGACGGCCAATGCCACCAGTTTCAACCGACTGGCGCAGGAGTTGAAGGCCGCGAATGTCGACACGATCACTGGTGCGGTGACCCCCGACATCCTGGCCCAGCTCATGCCGGCCGTGCGCAACGCCGGCCTCCAGCTGAAGCTGATGATGACACCCACGGGCTACGACCCCGCCCTGCTCCAGCGACTCGGCCCGCAGATCGCCGGAACGACGATCTACGTTGATTTCGCGCCGTTCGAACTGAACCTGCCGGCCCACCAGACATTCATCTCCGCCATGGCCCGGTACGCACCCGAGACCCAGCCGCCGCAACAGCAGAGTGCCGTGTATGGATGGATCTCGGCCGACCTGTACCTGCGCGGGCTGCAGGACGCCGGCGAATGCCCGACCCGCGAGGGGTTCATGAACGCGTTGCGCGCCGTCCACGATTACGAGGCGGGCGGACTCCTGTCCAGCAAGGTCGACTTCGCGACCAACATCGGGCAGCTCAGCACCTGCTACCAGTTCGTGCAGATATCCCAGGACGGAAAGGAGTTCATCCCGCTCAACCCCAGCCAGCGCTGCGGCACCAGACTGAGCTGACCGCCGTCCGGCGTCGTCACGCAGCTGATTCTCTCCGAGGTACCGGGTTTCCAGCTCCGCCAGGAGCCGTGCATTCTGCTGGGCCGTGAGGCACCGTCGGTGTCCGGCTTTGTGGGGCCGGACACCGGTGAGGTGAGGGGTGGATGATCGCCTTGCCCTGCGGCTGGTCCCGGATGACCTCTGGGAGCTGGTGGAGCCCCTGCTGCCCGCGTTCGGGCCACGTCGGCAGGGCGGGGACGCGACGCCGGTGTCGGATCGGGCGGTGTTCACCGCCATCGTCTACGTGCTGACCTCGGGGTGCGCGTGGCGGCTGTTACCGCCGTCGTTCGGGATGTCGGTGCCGACGGCGCACCGTCGCTTCGGGCAGCGGACCCGTGTGGGGGTGTAGCCCCGGCTGCACCGGGCGGTGCTGGATGTCCACGGTGCGGCCGGTGAGATCGACTGGTCGTCAGCGATCGTGGACGCCGCCAGCCTGCGGGCGAAAAAAGTGCCCCTATGTCTTTCGTCAAGCCGGTGAGGGGGTTGCGGCCTGGTAGAAGGTCCCGTCGCGGAGCATCGCGTAGAGCACGTCGATCCGGCGTCGGGCGAGGCAGGTGAGGGCGGCGACATGGTGGTTGCCTTCCGCGCGCTTCTTGTCGTAGTAGGTCCGGGACGCGGGTTCACGTAGAGAAGCGAATGCGGACAGGTAGAAGGCGCGTTTGAGCTGTCTGTTGCCGCGTCGGGAGGGGTGTTCCCTGCGGATGGAGGAGCCCGATGCGCGGGTGGCCGGGGCCAGACCGGCGTAGGCGGCCAGGTGCCCGGCGGTGGGGAAGCTGCTGGCGTCCCCGACGTCGATGAGGATGCGGGCGGCGGTCCTGACCCCGATGCCGGGCATGGAGGTCAGGACCTTGGAAAGAGGGTGGGCCTCCAGAAGTTCTGTGATCCGTTCCGCGAGGAGGTCCCGCTGGTTATAGGCGGCGCGGAGAGAACGGGCCAGGCTGGAAATGATCAGCGCGGCCCCGTCGGTGCGGGTACTGTCACCGTCTACTCGTCCAGTGCGGTGAAAATGTCTTCTACCAGGCGCTCGGCCATGCGCGGTGCCTGTGGCCGCAGCAGGGTGACCAGGCGGCGGCGTCCGGCCTTACGGATCTAGGCTGGGGAGCCGAAACGTTCCAGCAGGACGCGCACGGCCGGGTGTTCCAGGCGGGGTCCCAGCACGCGTTCCCGCGAGGGGTGGATCTGGGTGAGCAGGCCACGCAGCCGGTTGCTGGTGCGGGTCGTCTCCTGCGCGAGATCGTCATCGAACCCGGCGAGCATCTCCAGCTCGGCGCGGGTGTCGTCGTCGGGAGCGAGGCCACGCAGGGTGTGGGGCATGGTGCGGGCCGCGTCGGCGATGATGAACGCGTCGCGCGCGTCGGTCTTGGCTTCACCGGGGTAGATGCCAGCGATCCGCCGCATGGTCAGGCCCGGCAGATAAACGACACAGCAGCCGATGTCGCGGGCGACGGCCAACGGCAGGGCGCCGATGGAGGCTGGCTGGTCGACCACGACCAGCACGGTGCCGTGCCTGGCCTGCAACCGGGTGAACACCTCCCGCAATTTCGGTTCACTGT
>NZ_CASGGV010000320.1:0-39256 GCF_949319125.1 Frankia sp. Hr75.2
CCCGTGCTTGTTCTCTTCATCATGTCCGGCAGGATCGCATATTCCCGGCGCACATTCCGGGTGGTGCGCCCTGGTGTACGGACGCTTCCGATCAGGCGGATCCGACGAGGAACGAGTACGTGCCGGAACTCACCAACCAATGGCCGTCGACGCGGACGGCTACCACCTCTCGTCTGATCTGGTACCCCCATTTCCTGCCGAGTTGGGGGTCGGTGTGGGTGAGGATGA
Organism: Frankia sp. Hr75.2; assembly: GCF_949319125.1. NCBI lineage: Bacteria > Bacillati > Actinomycetota > Actinomycetes > Frankiales > Frankiaceae > Frankia > Frankia sp. Hr75.2. The sequence goes on from NZ_CASGGV010000320.1 coordinate 229, forward strand.
TGGTCGCTCGGGCCTGGTTGCCGGCGATCAGCGTGATGTTCTCAAGCTGTACCTTGAGGTTGCCGACGACACCTGGATAACGCTGGATGAAACCCCGTGTGATGTCGCGGTACCGCTCGCCGTTCTGGACGTAGGCCAACCCGTCGTCGATGTTGTCGTCCCCGTCGAATGCCTCGGTGAACGCCGTCGTGATCTCGTCCACGGTGGCCTGGTCCGGCGGCACGGGGGCGGCTGGCGGGACGGTTGCCACGCCGGCCGGCGGAACGCCCGGATGCGTGGTCGCGCCGGTGGCCGGTCCGGGGAGCGGGCTTCCGGCCGCCGGTGTGATGACGTTCAGCCCGCGGTCGGAAGGGAGGTGTCTTTCGACGGTCAGGCCGCCGATGATCACTGAGCTCGTGGCCAGCGCCGCCGCTACGAGCACGAGTGCTTTACGCCCTCCTCGCTGATGACGCGGCGGAGCCGGTGCGCACACCCTGACGGTCAGGTCGGCCGGTGCCACGACGGACCGTGTGGCCCGGTCGAACAGTTCGCGCAGCGTCTGTTCGAAGGCCAGATCAGATGCGGAGGTAGACCCGGACCCGGACCCGGAATCGGGGCCGGGGCCGGGGCCGGGGCCGGGGTAAGCGTTGTCGGCCGGCATCAACGCCTCCTCTCGATTCGGACGCGGACATCCCCCAGATGCTGGCTCCCACGCAGCCGGGCCAGCGCCCGTGACGCGTGGGTCTTCACCGAGCCGACGCTGCATCCGAGGATCTCGGCCACCGCGGCTTCCGGCAGGTCGTCGAAGTAACGCAGGACGACCACCGCGCGTTGTCGTTTCGGTAGTTCGCGCAGGGCCCTCAGCACCTGGTCCCGCACCGCCAGATCCGGCATGCCGTCCGCACCGGCCCGTTCGGCCGCCGCGTCCAACGGCTCCTCCCGGAACTGTCGCGACCGCCACCGGCTCGAGGCCGCGTTCACCAGCACACGGCGGACATAGGCCTCCGGAGCGATGATGCGTTCCCTGCCCCAGCGCTGGTAGGTGCGCTCCAGGGCACCCTGGAGCAGGTCCTCGGCCGCGTGGCGGTTACCGGTCAGCAGAAAGGCCGTCCTCATCAGACGGTCGGCCGAGGCAGTGACGAAATCCTCGAACGACTCGTGGGACGCGTCGTCCATCCAATGCCCCCATTGATTGGCCCGCGCCGCCCAGCACCGCTGCGTGCACGTCGATGGGGCGGCGGCCCGCCATGACGCGAGCCGCCGCCCCGCTGGGCGCGCCGAGGCCGAGAGTCGGCCGGCAGTCACTGGCTCCGGCGGCGCGGCGCCCCCTGGCCGCGCGGCTTCCGGGGAGCCGCCGGTCGACGGGCTAGGCGGGAGCGCTGCCGAGCAGGGACGCGAACCCCAGCACGCTGTGGTAGGTCTCCTCCGAGACCTTCCACGAGCCGTGAGTGAAGACCGCCTCGCCGGTGCTGCCGATGGAACCGGACCGGCCCTGGTAGGTGTAGGCGACCGTAAACCTGACCGAGGCGTGGTCCTGCGCCCAGAAGTAGATCTGGTTGACGGTGACCCGCGCGCTCAGCCCCGGGTAGGTGGTGCGGAACTTCTCCAGCACGCCGACCAGGCGCTGGCCGTTCTCCACGGCGGCCAGCGGCACCCGCGGCGGAGCCTCGGAGCTGTTGAGACCGACCGCGAACGCGACGCGGATCAGCGGCTCCGACAGCCTCTGCCAGGCCGTCGGCGTCGGCGCCGGGCCGACGGTGAGCGACTCGGCGATTCGGAGCAGGTCGGCCTCGGGCAGCAGGCCCGGCGGGGTGGTCCCGTTCTCACCGACCCGGCCGCTTACGGTCAGCACGACGGACGGGTCGCCTTCCACCCAGGTCATCTCGGAGATACCGCCGCCGCTGGCCAGCAGGGTGACAGCCTCGGTGCCCCGCAGCGCGACCCGTCCACGCTGGCTGCCGGGGTAGTACTGCGCGTAGGCGCTGGCCACGTCATCGAGCGTCGCCTCGGGCGTATCCCGCTGGACTGTCAGACGAACAGTGGTGCCGCCACCCTCGAACGTGCCGATGATGACTTCGCTCTCGATCCGGGTGCTCGGCACGGCGCTGGTGAAGCTGACGCCGCTGGGCAGCCAGCCAACCCTCACCCCGTCCACACTCGGAGCCGGCCTCCCACCGCCATCGCTTCCCGGGCCGCCTCCCGGACCGCCTCCGGGGCCGGCGGCCGTCGCCGGGCCGGCGACCGCCACGGTCACGAGCCCGGTCAGGGCCAGTGCCGTCAGTCTGCCGAGGGTGCGGGACAGCCGACGTGCCGTGGGACGCCGCCGGGATCCATGGGATCCCTCCTGATTGATCCCTCGCGCCGCGTCATCCGGCGGGACCGTTCGCTTCGACAGGATGGTGGAAGGGCCGTCGGAACAATCCGTCATTGACGCTCCTGCTCTGGTAGGCGCTGGCCACGGCGGCGCCACGCGCCGAGATAGCCCAGCTGCCGTTCGGGTGTTTCCCCCTCCTAAGAGCGGCGGTTGACGTAATTAGGTTGACGCGTTCGACCAAACCTTTCCCCAACACCCGGCGTCGCTACGCAACAACTCGACAACCGCGAGGGTGCTCCCGGTTACGCAAGGTTCACCCCCACGCGTAGGTCAGACGTTGTCACCGAGATTGTCTCGCCAGCGGGTGGTCCTTAGGTGAAAGCCGGGCGCGCAGACGGAAGGTGGAGGGACACACCATTGCCACTGCCGTACCCGTGAGCTGCGCCTTAGCGTGATCCGGGGTGTTCTGGGCGGGGCGCCGCAGCTCGGCGGGGACCGGGCGGCGCTGTTTCCCGGCACCACACTCGGATTCATGTCGGATAATTGTTCGTGGGGCCGTACACCCGGCGCGGCCGAGCCGGCGCCGGTTACCGCGGCCCCAGGCCTCAGGCCTCAGCGATAACGACGCCGGGAGCACCCACCGCATCCCGCCGGGTCGAGGTTCTCAAATCTGGGCTGGTAGAGCTATGTCGCCGGCCCGGATCGAGCAGCGGGTCCACTTCAGCGTCACGGCGACCGAGGCCGGTGGCCTGAGCGGCGTTGACGAACGGCGAGCCGTGCGAATCCGCGACCGGGTCGAAGCCTCGGGCGGCCGGGTTCGCTTGGACGGCGCACCTTGACGGGCGACCTCCCGGTCTGACGCGGCCCGGTGCCCGGCGGGGTCGTACCCGCGGGCGGGTGCCGTCGCGCGGTTCAGCCGCACCACGGCGGAGGGTGGACGCCACCGGCCCGCTGCCCGGCGCCTACGACAGGATGCCGCTCCAGGCGCCCGTGCGCTCCAGGCCGTCGGCGGTGGCACGCTGGTCGCCCTCGCCGCCCTGGACGGGATCACGGACCTTCGGGCGCCGCTCCCCGGACCCGGGCGATAACCGGGCTCGACAGGCGGGAGTGGCCGCAGTGGCGGTTCAGGCCGGAACGCCGGAGGAGCGCTTGACCAGGGCGTCGAAGGTCCGGTCGGGCAGGATCTTGCTGAGGAAGATGAGCGGCCGGGCACCGAAGCCGACGCGGTAGCGGGTGTGGGGTCGGCGGGCGGCGGCTGCCTTGGTGACGGCTTTGGCGATGACGCTGGTCGGCGAAGTCATCCTCGCGTCAGGGCGTGAGCTGGACTCCAGCGACGCAGCCATGGCGTTTGCCTGCTCGGCGTACGGCCCCTGGCCGGAGGTGGTGCGTAGCTTCTCGGCAGCGATCGCGCCCCACTCGGTCCGGATCGAGCCCGGCTCGATGAGCAGGACAGCGATGCCGAACCGCTTGAGCTCCAGGCGCAACGCGTCGCTGAGTCCTTCGACGGCGTACTTACTGGCGTGGTACCACGCACCCATGGGTGTGGCGAACCGTCCACCCATGGAGCTGATGTTGATGATGGTGCCACTGCGCTGGGCACGCATGGCTGGCAGCACCAGCTGAGTCAGATGGGCCAGACCGAACAGGTTGACCTCGATCTGCGCGCGGGCCTCGCGCATCGGGACGTCTTCCAGCGCGCCGTATGAGCCGTACCCGGCGTTGTTGACAAGAACGTCAATGCGGCCTTCAGCCGCGAGGATCTCAGCGACCGCGTTCTTGGTCGAAGTCTCATCGGTGACGTCGAGCGAGAGCGTACGTACGCCCGAGGCCGCCAACGCCGTCATCCGGTCGGCTCGGCGAGCAGCGCCGTAAACGATGAAGCCGGCCTCATGGAGTTGACGGGCGGTGGCCTCGCCTATGCCGGAGGAGGCGCCGGTGACCAGAGCTACCTTCTTGGTCATGTCAGTTCCTTTCGCCGTGTCGTGGTGTTGCACTTCGCCGTGTCGTGGTGTTGCACTCCGGCCAGGCCGGGGGCGCTGTCCGAGCAGGTACTGGCCGACACCCAATCGGGTCGGGAAGCATCTATCAGACCATCGGTCTCTACTGTAAGAGACCGATGGTCTCCAGTCAAGAGACCGCCGGTCTGTATCGCGTTGTGCAGTTCGAGGTCGGCGCCGCAGGCGGTTCCTGTCGGCCGTCGCCAGTGGCGGGACGTGGGTCCCGACTTCGGGCGCGCACCCTCGAGCCGGCTCAACCGTCGCGGGTGAACAGTGGAGCGCGCGCCCCGCGAGTGCGTTGAACGCGCGACCCGACAGGGCGCGACGCAGGGCGAGGAGGGTTCGGCGCCGTAGCCGACGGCATAGCTGCGACGATCTTCGTGCCGCACGCAGGGAGGGGTCCGTGCGATCGGTTGACGTTGCCCGCCAACGGGAGGTGCGCCTCCGACCGGCAGCCCTCGACCCTCGATCGGACCACCGACCCCCGAAGAGTAAGAGACCGACGGTCTATAGTCAAGAGACCGGCGGTCTCCTAGAATGGGTGGTGTGACAGCTTTCCAACGCGCCAGGAGCGAGGAGCAGCGCACCGTGCGGCGGCAGAGCATCCTCCAGACTGCCGCCACGATGCTCGATGAGATGCCCGTCGCAGCGCTGAGCCTGAACGAGCTGAGCCGCCGCGTCGGACTGGCGAAGTCCAACGTGCTGCGCTACTTCGAGTCGCGCGAGGCCGTGCTCCTCGACCTCCTCGACCACGCCGCCGCCGAACTCCTGGCAGAGATCGACGAGGCACTGCAGTCGAACGTCGACCCATCCGCCCCGCCGCACAGCAGGGCCCAATCCGTGGCCAGCGCACTCGCCACCTCGTTTGCAACTCACCCGATGCTCTGCGAACTGCTCAGCGCACAGGCCGGAGTGCTGGAGCGCAACGTCTCCATCGAGGTCGCAACCCGGTACAAGCAGGGTGCACGCGACAGCCTGGTCGGACTTGCCACGCTCCTCCAACGCCTACTCCCCGAGCTCAAGGAAGAACGTTCCGCCCGAGCAGCCAGCATGATCATAATCCTCGTGGGAGCCCTGTGGACCCACAGTCATCCCGCCCCCGCCGTCCTCGCCGCCTACGACGCCGATCCGAGCCTGGCATTCATGCACGTTCCTTTCGCCGAGGCACTTGAGCAAACAGTCGCGACCTTCCTGGTCGGCATGCTGATTGAGGGCGCCCACACTCCATAACCGCTGATTCCGAAGGCAGTGTTGCGTTCGGAGGGTCGGTAGCCCGGCGGATGTCTCACCCGAGACCGACAGGGAGGGCCCGTCCCCGCGGCGCCCCATGCCCTCGGCGCCACCCCAACGCGGTCCGGGCGTCCGTGTGTGGAGCGGGCTCCACCATCGCAACCGGGCGGCCGACAGGGAGAAGAGCGTGGAGTCGTTGAATGCCGGGGAGGAAGTCATTGTTGCAGGGCTTCCACTTCCACCGATGCTTGCCGCAGTCAGGTGTGAAACGGGGAACTGCGCAGGAGCGCATCAGCGGCGGGACGTGCACCGGTGGCGGCGCGGCGGTGAACGCCTCGTAGGCGGCGCTTTCGCCGAACCGTTCCCGCCACGACTGTGCCTGGTCGGTGAGTACCTTCAGGACGGCCGGTTGATCCCGATAGGTGCCGGCGAGCAGAATCGCCTTCTCGGTGGCCCTTGACAGCCAGCGTCTGCCGGGGGTGGAAGTCCGGGTAGCAGTGAGCCCGGCTGTTCCCTCCCAGCAATCCGGATCAGCAGATCGCGCAACGTGTTCGGGTGGAGCACGCTGGCGTCGTAGACCACCACCGTGAAGGCCATCGGTCAGTGCATCCCCAGCTCCTGGGTCAGCCCGGTCAGGTCGTCGGCCGCACCCCCGCGCTCCAGGTCGTCGCGGCTCCGGTACTCGTGGAGGTCACGGAACCTGACCCGCCGATGGGTACCGACCAGACAGAACAGGATCTCGCCGGACTCCAACAGCCTGATCGAATAGGGCCGGGACACGGTCAGGAAGTCAGCCGCCTGCTGTGTGGTCACCTCAGCGGAGTCGGGCATGACGTTGATGCGCTTCCCCTCCGTCAGGTACGACGTCGCGCAGCACGACCTGGAGGCAGTATGACCACCACCCCGGCCCGCATCCGGCTGTCCCGCGTCCCGGGGTGGCGCATGCCGGCGGGCGCCGAGAAGGTCGACCGGACCACCCCGTGGGGTAACCCGTTCGATCACCGTGAGTGTGGCCGGGCCGACGCCATCCGGCGGTACGCCGCATGGCTCGCCGGTGAGGGACCGGACGAGCTGCCCGGGGGCCGGCGTGTGGGGATGGTCTCCCGCTCCTGGGTACTCGACCACCTGCCCGACCTCGCCGGCCATCAGCTGGCGTGCTGGTGCCCGCTGGACGAGCCGTGTCACGCCGACGTACTCGCTCGCCTCGCCACCGAGAGTGCCGGGGCCTGACAGTCCCCGGTGCGGCTGGGTGTCGGCCGCACCCCTGACCACGCTGGCCGCGAAGATGGAACCCGGTCACAGCCGGCTACCCCGCAGCGGGACGCAGATCGGACAGCACCCCGACCTCGATTTCGAGCATCCGGAGCCTGTCCTCGGGAAGCAGCGCGAGGATCGCCTCCACCTGCACCCGCAGGCCGGGATCGGACGTCCACCTCACCGCCGGAGGCTGGCCGGCCGTCGCTGTCGCCCGGCCTCCACGGCTTGCCTGCCGGGCCGCATACCTCGCCGTCCCTCGGTCCCGCACGAACCGCTCAGCCCGATCGTCATCGGACCTTGGAGGATCTTCGACATGAACTGATCATCCGTCAGGCCACCGCGCGCCTCGCGCCCCACCAGGTCCCAGGGGGTCACTTCTCAGGAAACTGCGACACAGGCCCCCGGCGTCATCCACGGTGGCTTCGTGGCCCGCCCGCACACACCACGCACCGTGGGGTTTCCTGCACGACGTGTACGGGGCGCTCGCGGCCGCGCTCGAACCGTCGATCTCCAGGGAGAGCGTGTGATCAAGATCGTGTCCCTCATGAGCCGCAGGCCAGGCCTCACGATGGACGAGTTCATCGCCTACTACGAGGAGAAACACGTTCCCCTGGTGAGCAGGCTGCTGCCCTTCTATTCCGACTACCGGCGCAACTTCGCGGTGGAGGGCACCGAACACCGGACCGGTCACATGGCCCCGGGTCGCGCCACGGAGCGGCTGTTCGACGTCATGACCGAGCTGACCTACGAGAGCGAGGAAATGTACCGGAAGACGGTCGACGCCCTCGCCGGCGAGGAGATCGGGCGGATCATCGCCGAGGACGAGGCCCGTTTCCTCGACCGCTCGTCCATACGCACCTACATCGTCAACGAACGCCGATAGCGACGTTTGGAGCACCCACCACATCCCCGCCGGATCGAGGTTCTTGGTCGTGGTGGGACTCCCCCAGCCAACGACGTCCCCCACAACCGAGAAATACCAGGTAACAGCATTTGCCACTTCTCATGATCCTCGAGACGGGCAGAGGTGCTCTGGTACGCCGCCGAGAAAACGCAGGTTAATGCTATGGACGGGAGATCGCGAGTGTGGCTACAACGCCCGCGTGATCGGAAGGCCACAACCCAGAGAGGGTCCGGTCGCGCAGTTTGTTGCCGATTACGGTCGCCCGAACCACCTGAATGTGTCCGGAATCTGAATCTTCGGGACGCATAGAATTGTACAGCACGTAGTCGATGCGCTCGTAAAGAGTTGACGGCACCGCATCAAGGTCTATCTGAGTGGCGGTGAAGCCGCCATCGGGGCCATGGATCGCCGTCCACGCGTCCGTATACCCGTCCTGAGCGAAAAGAGCGTACGGGCCAGTGGGGTCACTGGGCGGTGCGTTCAGATCACCGAGCAGGACCACCGGGTGTGCCGCGGTGGCGAGCTTGGTACGCAGCTCTTCCGCCTGGGCGTTACGGATCTGCGGGCTGTCGGGGTCAAGATGGGTATTGGCGACTCGTACCGTCCGGCCCCGAGCCGTCACGTCGACCGCTGACCAGCCGCGTGGAATCGTGATCGGTCCCGCCGCGGTCGGGATGGTCAACCGAGCCATGTAATCATGCGACTCGGAGTGGCTGACTCGCCACCGGCCGGTGGTGCCGGTTCGCACAAGAATCGCATCGTGATCGGTCAAGCTCACCTGTCGGGTAGGACCGATCGGCGACTGGGCGGTGAAGTTGGTGTTCTTCGCGGCAACCTCGTAGTTCAGGCCCTGTTCCCTGAGCGCCTTGAGCAGGATCGGCAGGTAGTCGACAGTGGTGCGCAGCGGACCGTCGATCGGGCCCTCTTTCCACAGCGCGACCTCCTGCAGGCCGAGCACGTCGGGCCGTTGCCGGGCGAGCAGCCTGGCAATCGCCCGCGCCCGCGCAGGGAAGTCAGCCCACAGCACGTGCCGGTAGGCGATTCTGGTCTGGCGGATCATCTCCGCTAGATTTGGGGCGGCGATGATTGGGGAGAGGTCGGCGCCAAGATACAGGTTGTAGGTGTTGACCTTGAGGTGTTTCGCGGCTGGCCCATCGGCTGGACGGCCGTCGAAGCCGGCCATGGCCGTCCGGATGGGAGTCGTTTCAGCCAGCGCCGGCACAATGAAGGAAAAACTAGCCAGCAGCACCACTACCAGTAGCATGAGGTGCCGCCGCACACGGAGTTCCATATATCCATTCCTTAATTCCGGAAAATGACGCACGGAACAGGATACGAGCGCAGGGCATCCGCCAGGCGCGGACGGTACCGAAGTCGCGTGAACCACTGAAGCGACGCGCCGTGACGCGAAGAAGAACCGAAAGCAGCTGGATCTGATTGTTCCGCATGAGATTCCGGTAGAAATTTCACAACCCGCCGGAGAAGGCGGTCGTGCTCTGCGCCGACGAGAAAAGCCAGATCCAGTCCCTCGACCGCTCCCTGCCGATGATGCCCGGCATGCCCGAACGGCGCACCCACGACTACCTGCGCCACGGCATCACCAGCCTGTTCGCCGCCTTCGACATCGCCGACGGCACCGTCGTCGGCGAGCTCCACCGTCGCCACCGCGCCATCGAGTTCCGCCGCTTCCTGACCCTCATCGACAAAACCGTGCCGGCCGACCTCTATGTCCACCTGGTCTGCGACAACTACTCCACCCACAACACCGCCGAGATCAGGACCTGGCTGGGCCGTCACCCCCGCTTCCACGTCCACTTCGCCCCGACCGGCCCCTCCTGGCTCAACCAGGTCGAACGCTAATTCGGACTGCTCACCGACAAACGATGTCGAGATCACCGGTGATGTTGGGAGAACCCTGCAGACGGGTACCGACCCCACCGACGATCACATAGCTCGCCTGATGGTCGGCGAGGCGTCGCAGCAGACCGCGAAGATGGAACCCGGTCACGGCCGGCTACCCCACAGCGGGACGCAGATCGGACAGCACCCCGACCTCGGATTCGAGCATCCGGAGCCTGTCCTCGCCCTACCCGTGCCAGCCGCCTCCGACAGAACGCGACACCCACCGGGCGAGAACGAACGCCCCCTACCCGTCCATCGATGGCAGGCGCGGCGACCCAGGACCGCCCCAACGCGGACTCGGCCGACGTGCATCAGCTCTCAGGCGCCGGAGCGGCCGGTGGCCTCCCAGCGCCGGAGCATGTCGGTGAGTTCCCGGCGCATGAAGTCGAAGAAGGCCAGGGACTCCGCCAGCCGTCGGCCGGCGACGCTGTCCGGCCCGGCGACCTCGATGCCCGCCCGGATCTGCTCCTCCCAGCGGGCCAGCGCCACGTCCCGGCTGCGCATGATGTTCAGCCACACGTCGGCGTCGACGCGAAACCGATCCTGCCGTTCACCGGCCGGCCGCTCGCGCACGATGATGCCTGCTCCGGTCAGCATCCGCACCGCGCCGGAGATCGACGCGAGGCTGACGCCGAGGCGTTCGGCGAGCTCCGCGGCGCTCAGGCTCTCCGCCTCGGACGCGTACAAGCAGACGAACACCAGGGCCGGCATCCGCGGCAGACCAGCCTCGCGCAGCACGCCGGCGAACCGCTCGGTGTAGCGGAGCACCGCCTTACCGTCGGGCTCGGCAGGCGTCTTCCTGGTCGGCACAGCAGGACTCCGTCCGCGCTAAGTTTTCAGAAATTTTCAAAAAATTTGATACAACCAGCAGGCAGTGGCCTCGGAACCGGTCACACCCGCCGTCACTCCGCCCGGCACTCCGCCCGTCGCTCTCCGGCCGTCCGATGGAGGATCATCGCAGGTGAGTCGCTACCGACGAGACCTCGCAGCCGCACGCCGTCGGCTCGCCGCCCCACCCGCGCCGCTGCGCACCGTCTCGACACCGCAGGGCGCCGTGGAGTACCTCGATCTCGGCGAGGGAACACCGGTGCTGGTCGTGCACGGCAACAACGGCGGCTGGGACCAGGCGGCGGACTGGTCACGCCGGCGCCTCGGCCCCGGTCACCGCACGATCGCGGTGTCCCGGTACGGCTACCTGGGCTCCGAGCTGCCCCCGGGCGCCACCACCACCGGCCAGGCCGACGCGCTGGCCGCGCTGCTCGACGCCCTGAGCCTCGACCGGGCCCACGTCGTCTCGCTGTCCGCCGGTTCGATGGCCGCGGCGCGGCTGGCCCTCAGCCACCGGGATCGGGTCGAACGACTCGTGCTGGAGTCCCCGGTGCTGCCCGCGGCCAGGCCGCTACGGCTGCCCCCGACGTTCGTCCTGCGGGCGATGCTGCGCTCGGAGCGGCCGACCTGGCTGACCACCGTCCGCCCGTCACTGGTCGCCCGCGCCAGCGGCGTCGGCTGGACGAACCTGGACGCCGACGGCCAGGCCGAACTGGCCGAGATCATGACCACCCTGCTGCCGGTGCACCCCCGCCACGCCGGCATGATCTTCGACAACGTCGTGACCGCACCCGAGATGCTCGCCGACCAGCTGCCCTGGGAGGAGATCAGCGTCCCGACGCTGGTCGTCACCGCTGAGGACTCCCCGCTCCCCCGGCCCGCCGCCGCGCGGGCTGTCGTCGACCGCCTGCCGCGCGGGAACCTGCTCGTCCTGCCGCGTGGCGGGCATCTCCTGCTGGGGAACATCGGGCCGCTGCGCGCGGCGCTCGCCGCCTTCCTGACGGACATCACGCCCAGGTGAGGAGGGATCACCCGGCGGATTCGGTCACGTCCGCGGCGGTGAGACGTCCGGCGATCTCGTCGGGCTGCCAGACGCCGTGGGCGCCGGGCAGCCCGGCCAGGTAGGCGGCGATCCGCGCCGGCGGCCAGCCGTTGCCCTCCCGCAACCCGGCCGCCAGCATGTCCAGGTAGGCCCCGGAAGGAGCGGTGAGAGCGACGTCGGCCAGCCCCCACGGGGCGGTGAACGTCAGCAACGGCACCGGACCCCAGTGGCCGACGAGCAGCACCGTCTCGTACCGGCCGGGCCCGAGAACAGCCCGGCCGGCGCCGAGCAGAGCGGTCAGGTCGAGGTCGCCGCCGGGTTCCCGGTGCATCTCCTGCGCCGCGATGTCGACGAACTGCTGGCGGCTGAGCAGGTACGCGCGGGCCGCGGCCAGACCGGGCACCGCCGGGTCGTAGAACGCCATCCCACCACCCCAGACCTTCGACTCCAGGGCGAAGTACACCGATCCCGGCAACAGGAGCGGCGCGGTGGCACGCGGCGGACGACGGTCACGGCAACCCGGGTAGACGTGGGTCGTACCCGGCATCGTCCCGCCCGCCAGGTAGTAGGCCAGCCGCGACGACCGCAGGTTCGACCCGTAACTGACGTACCAGACCAGTGGCGTGCCCGCCCGATCCACCGCCACCTCGGCCTCCTCGACCACCGCTCGCCGCCCGGCTGACGTCCACGCCCGTCCCATCCTGGACCGTCGACGGTTCTCACCCCCGTCTCACCCCCGGATCAACGCCCCTGCGGAGACGACGGCAGCCCAGGCTGGCGTTCCTCAGGTGGTGGTAACCCAGGCGGGTGACCAGCTGTACCGGGCTGGCCGGGTAGCGGACCTGGGTGTCGGCGCGGCACACGACGGTCCGGCTCCGACCACCGAGTCCCTGTCCGCCGCGCTCAGCACCGCTCTGACCCCCGAGACCCGCGCACGCGCGACAGCCCTGGGCTGCACGATTCGCAGCGACGGGGTGACCGTGGCCGCAGCGCTGCTGCTCGACGCGGTCAGCCGAGAAAGGCCTTCCGTGTCCGTGTGAACCCCCCGAAGCAGCCGGCAGGTCTCGCCGCGCGCCCGCCGGGCGTCGTGGACTACCGAGACCGCCACCGCGATACCCTGACGGGCATCAGCTCAGCCCACGCCGTGCGCTCGTGGAGGTCCCTCCTGACCGAGATGATGGCGCCCACGTGGATGCGTGCGGTCGCCGGCTCTCGGCCGCGCACACCGATCAGCGGCCGCGCTCGTCACACGCGCACGAACAAGGCACCTCGCCGGAGTCCGAGCTCGCCGGGGCCGGCGCTTGACCCGGCGACCTGGATCGCCGAGGTTGCCGAGGCACGCGGGCGCGCTGGCAGGGGTCCTGAGGGCCGGCAGGCGGAGTTGGCCTACTCTCTCGTGACGCCACGCCGCACCGCATGAGCGTCGTCGACCAGTGCCCGTGCGGCTCCCACCGGGAGTACGCGGAGTGCTGCGAGCCTTTCCATCTCGGGAACCCGGCGCCGACCGCCGAGGCGCTCATGCGATCCCGCTACAGCGCCTTCGCCCGCGGCCTCGCGCCGTACCTGCTGCGCACCTGGCATCCCTCGACGCGCCCCAAGCGCCTGGACCTGGACGTCGGTATGACCTGGCGCGCCCTGCAGATCGTCGACACCGTGAACGGCGGCCCGGGCGACGACACCGGTGTCGTGGAATTCCGCGCGATCGCGCGCTCGGCGGACGGCGAGCGTCGCGTGCAGCACGAGCGCAGCACGTTCACGCGGATCGACGGCCGCTGGCTCTATGTGGATGCCGGGACGGGACCGCTGGTCCGCGACCGGTGATCATGCGGCCGCCTCCAGCCCGGCTTTACAGCCTCGCCAGTGCTGCCCTCGAGCGACACTGGCAGAACAGGGTGCCGGTCCTTCGGTGCTGCGGCTACGCGATCCTCGCATCCTCCCAGCAGGTCCGAACGGGGGACCGAGGAGAAATGGCGGCGGCGCCGGTCTGATGACGGTCCGCCAGATGCCCGCGACCGCAGCAGGGAGAGCCACCCATGAGACCGCTCCGATACTCGATCAACATCACCCTCGACGGCTGCTGCGACCACCGGGTAGGGATGATCCCGGACGAAGAGTCGCATCGCTACTGGGCCACCAATCTGGAACGAGCCGATGCCCTTCTCTTCGGCCGGGTGACCTACAAGATGATGGAGGCGGCGTGGCGGCAGCCGGCGACGGGAACGTGGCCTGACTGGATGGCTGACTGGATGGCCCCCTTCGCCCGGACGATCGACGGGGCGAAGAAGTACGTCGTGTCGGGCACCCTGGACCAGGTCGACTGGAACGCGGAGCTCGTGCAGGGTGACCTGGGGAAAGCTGTTCAGCAGCTCAAGCGGGAGCCTGGAAGAGGCCTGTTCGTGGGAGGCGTGACGCTCCCGCTGGCCTTGGCGGATCTGGGATTGATCGATGAGTACGAGTTTGTCGTGCAGCCCATCCTGGCGGGCCACGGGCCGACGTTGTTCGTCGGTCTGAGCGAGCGACTCGAGCTGAAGCTCGTGGGGCGCCAGGAGTTCCGGTCGGGGGCGGTCGCTCTGCGGTACCAGCCCGGTCGAGTCTCGGCTTGAAGGTCGGCTGCCTCTGGGCACGCGGGCCTGGCAACTCCGCCACAACGCCGAGGTCGACACAGGCGTGCCCTCGAACGCCGGGTCCGTGACCACCGTCGTCATGGAGTGTGCAGGTCGGAGACCTGAACGATCTTCTCTGTAAGCGCCGATGACCACGGTGAACTGGCCGTTCATTGCACGTTCTCCGCCGTGCTGAGCAGCGAGGACACCGATCGGACGCGAACGGAAGTGCGCCAGTTCACCGTGGTGTCGTCGATCTTCCATCAGCGTCACCCTCCGAGCCGGAGGGTGGAAGATCGACCCTGAGCGCGGCCGCTCCGAGCTCGTAGTCGTCGCCCTGTTCGACGAGACGCGCCGCCGCCCTCCAGAGGCCGGGTAGCGCAAGCCAGCCCTTGCCTCGACCCGCGGCCCGCGCGGTTCCGCCACGGCCACGCCCGCTTCTCGACCGTGGACGACATCGCGGCATGCCTCAACCAACATCGTCCGTCCACGTGCACCAGGCCAGCCCTCGCCTGAGAGGAGACTAGAATTCTGGTCTATGCAGACGCTACCGCTGTCCGACGTGAAGGCCCGGCTGTCCGAGATCGCCGACGAGGTCGATCGGACGCACGAGCGCGTGCACATCACCCGTAACGGCCGCGACTTCGTCGTGTTGATGGCCGCCGAGGATCTGGAGCGCCTGGAGGAGACAATCGCGATCTTGAGCGACCCGCTGACGATGCGTCAGCTCGCCGAGTCGGACGCCGAGCTTGCTCGCGGCGAAGTCGTGACGGCAGAGGAGATCGCCGAGGACATGCGGCGCAAGTTCGGCGCCGCATGACCGACCCCGTCGGCCGCTACGTCCTCCAAATGTCTCCAGCGGCCCGCCGCGCACTCAACGAGAGTCTCCCCCACACCGTGGCCGCAGCGGTCTACGAACTGATCACCGGGCCGCTCCTGGACGCTCCCTACCGGGTCGGGAAACGGCTCATGCCACCGCTCGATGACCGGTTCAGCGCGCGGCGGGGGACCTACCGGGTTATATACCGCATCGACGACAAGGCCATGACCGTCACGGTCGTCGCCATCGACCACCGCCGCGACGTCTACCACCGCTGACCACCCGAAGAGCACTGGTCAGACGCCGGACCGATCGGCCCGATAAGCGCCGATGACCACGGTGAACTGGCCGTTCATTTGACGTTATCCGCTGTGCTGAGCTGTGAAGAGCCTGATCCGGCGTGAGCGGAAGTGCGTCAGTTTACCGTGGTGCAGTCGATCTTCCCATCATCACTACCCGTGATCGTCGCGGCAGCCGCCGGGGACCACCCTCGGGGCAGCGCGCATGTCGACCGGGGCGAGCGATCCTGGACGCTCCGCTCCGCCTCCGAGCGGGGCCAGTCCCCAGCTGGAGGGGCGAGGGCTGGGGCTAGTGATCTACCTCGCCACCCTGAGATCGGCGAGTCCCTACTTAACTTCTGGGTTAAGCTGTTGCAGTGTCGCGCTGGGAAGTGCTCTTGGTCGACGATGTCGCCGCATGGTTCGTTGACCTGACCAAGAACGACCCCCGCTCGGCCGACCTCGTTGAAGACGCGATCGATCGGCTTGCGGCTACAGGCCCGACGCTCGGCCGGCCGCTGGTGGACCGGATCAGGGGTTCGCGCCACCACAACATGAAGGAGCTACGACCGGCTTCGACGGGCCGTAGCGAGATCCGGATCCTGTTCGCGTTCGACCCGGTCCGCCGGGCGGTGCTGGTCGTAGCCGGGGACAAGTCCGGCGACTGGCAGCGTTGGTACGAGACAGCCATACCCCAGGCCGACGAACGCTATGACCTCCATCTGGCCGAACTCGACGGGAGGGAATACCGGTGACAGCACTGAGATGGGAAGACGTCAAGCGCCAAGCCGAGCAGGCACGGACTGCTGCGGGCCACCCGCTCCGCAGCGACGCCGACCGCGAGGCAGGGCAGCGCCGCCTCGACGATGAGATCCACGCCTACCGGCTGGCCGAGGTGCGGCGCAGCCGTACCCTGACCCAACGTGAAGTCGCCGCGACGATGGGCGTCTCCGGCCCCCGCGTCTCGGACGTGGAACGGGGCAAGCTCGACGTGGTCTCCGTGTCAGTTCTGCGCGCCTACGTCGAGGCCCTCGGCGGGAAACTGAAGGTCACCGCCGAGTTCGACGACTCGAGCTACACCGTCGCCTGACCGCCACCCGCCCGACGGGGCCCTGCCGCCAGCCGGCCACGGCAGGGCCCGTTTGTCTGGCAGTACCAATCATGATCATAATCCGCAATAAGTCCGCTGGACGACGTAAAACCGCGTGATCCCACTTAACACCATGACACCAGGAATCACTGGTACTACTGGGTTTCTCGTCTGTCGGCACGATAAGCATCGATGACCACGGTGAACTGGCCGTTCACGGTTACGTCGGCGAGGCCGCCCGCGACGGCGCCCACCCCGGGCAGGTCGACGTGCGCGCGGACGCACACGACGAAGCGGGCGCCTGGTTCGAGAGTGGCGGCGCCGTCACCCGGGTTGCCCGCGCCGCAGTCGGCTCCCTGCGGGGCGAACCTGACCTCGGGCGCGCCGTCGATGCCCTGGTCGGTGAAGGCGAGCTGGGCGGCGAGCCGGGCGCGTTCGAGACCCGCGGTCTCGCTCTGCGAGGTCGCGAAGGCGCGCCCGGCCTCCCGGGCGGCCTGCGTCACGCCGAAGGCCGAGCGCTGGACGGCGAACACGGCCAGAAAGAGGTAGACGAACGGGATGAGGAGCACGATCGAGAGCCCGACAAACTCGATCATCGCCGAACCCTGATCGCGGTCGGCACGCCCCGCGACGTTCGTCAGGTCCGCGGCGTGCGCCGGGCCCGCGGCGTGCGTACCGGCGGCGGTCGGTTCGGGCGTCACGGGGTCTCCTTGACCGCGTGGCCGGTCACCGTCACGGTGACGCCGTCGCCGAGTGGGACAAGGCTGAGCGGCACCACGACCGTGCAGGTCACCTGGACCAGGGGGATGTCACCAGGGCCGACCTCGTCCTGCCCCGTGCAGACGGTGTCCGCGCGGCCGGGGAGCGTCTCGGCGATGAGCCGCTGGGCGTAGGTTCCGCCCTCGCTCGCCGGTACCTCCAGGTTGGCGGCGTGGCGCGCGCCCTCGGCGGCGTCCGCGGCCAGGGTGTTGCGCACGTGCAGGACCAGCCCGACCTGGATGACGCCCAGGATGAGCATCAGCAGCAGCGTCCCGACCAGGACGAACTCGACGATCGCGGACCCACTGTCACCGTCACCGGTCACCCGATCCGCGGGGACGTTCGGGACGGCCGGCCCGCCCCAGCGCCACGGGAACCGTGGCGGCCACCTGCGCACAGCCGCGATCGTTCAGTCGCCGGCGATGCCGGTCACCTGTTCGATGGCCGAGGTGAACAGCGTCTGCAGGGCCGGCGTCGCCAGGGTGGCGATCGCGACCACCAGCGCGGCCGTCATGACGGTCACCATCACCCAGCCGGGCACGTCCCCGCGGTCGGCCCCGCGCAGGGCCAGCCGCTCCCGCCGCGCCGCCCAGCGCGACACCGCTCGTGCCGCGACCCAGCCGCCGTCCCGGGCCCTCGCTCCGAACTTTCTCATGGTCCCCTCCCTCATTTCGATCTGATGCCGCTCGATCTGATGCCGCAGGTCACTGCGCGATCACCGTGAAGCTGACGAGCGCCGGGTAGAAGGCGAAGATCACCGTCGTCGGCAGGATGAGGAAGACCACCGGGATCATCATCGCGATCTCCTTGCGCCCGCCCGCCTCCAGCAGCTGACGCTTGCCCGCCTCGCGGACGTCCACCGCCTGCGCTCGCAGGACGTCCGCCAGAGGCGTGCCGCGCTCGATCGCGACGGCCATGCCGTCGACGAACCTGGCCAGCGGCGGCAGTGACGTGCGGGTGGCGATGCCCTCCAGGGCCTGCACGAGCGAGGCGCCCGCGTGCGCGTCGGCGAGCGCGAGCCGCAGCTCGGTTCCCAGCTCGCCGTGGGTCAGGCGGCTGACCCGCTCCAGCGCGCCGATCGCGGACTCCCCCGCGGTGACGGCGAGCGCCAGCAGCTCGGCGACGGTGGGGAACTCCATGAGCATGCGGTCCTCGCGCTCGCGGATCGCCCGGGTGAGCCACCAGTCCCGCGCCAGGATCCCGCCGGCGGCGCCGGCGACCACCAGCGCGATCCCGACAAGGGCGGGCGGCCCGACCCCGAACAGCGTGCGCATCGCCAGGACGAGGGCGCCGAGCAGGGCACCGGCGACCGCGCAGATCACCTGCTGCACCCGGAACTCCTCGACGGGGGTGCGCCCACCAGCCTGGACGAGCCGCCGGTTGAGGGCCACCCGGCCGCCGAGGAAACCGTCGAGGCGGCGGGCTGCGTCCTCGACGAACGGTCGGACCAGCGCCTCCACCGCTCCGAGCCCGAACCGCCCCGCCGTGCCTCCCGCCATGATGGGACGTCCGCCCGCCGGGCCGGAGGAATCCGACTCGGAGTGCCCGCCGCGCCGGGCGCCGTCCGCCAGCAGGCGCGACGGGACCGGCGTGTCGCGCAGGTACGGGTCGAGTCGGTCGGCCAGCCGCACCTTCCGCGCGGGTGGCGACCGGTAGATCACGATGACGAGACCGACGCCCAGGACGAGCCCGAGCAGCGCGCCCGCGGCCACCGTGCTCACCGAGCCGCCCCCGGCTCCCGGCCCACCCGTCCGTCCGAAGATCTACTCATGGCCGCAGCACCCGCCCCTCCTCGGGCAGGCGCCCGATCCGCTTCATGAGCACGTACGCCAGGACGGAGACCCCGGCGCCACCGAGGAGCACCAGCACCCCGGTGGGGCTGTCGTAGGCCTGGATGTTCTCGCCGCGACTGGCGAGCAGCAGCAGGACGATCCACGGCGCCGCCATCGCGAGGCGGGCGGCGTTGACCGTCCAGGCCTGGCGGGTCTCCAGCTCCGCGCGGGTGCGGGCGTCCTCGCGCAGGAAGGTCGACAGGGTGCGCAGCAGGCGACCGAGGTCGGTGCCGCCGACCTCTCGGGCCATCCGCAGCGACTCGATGATGCGGTCCGCGACGGGATCGGCGAGATCGTCGGCGAGCCGGTCGAGGCAGGTCGAGAACGAGCCGGTCGCGCGGTAGTCCTCGCCGAACCGGGTGAACGCCGGGCGCAGCGGCGCCGGCCCGCGGACGCCGACCGCGGCCAGCCCCTCGGGCAGCGACATGCCGGCGCGCACGGCGCTGGCGAGGTTGTCGACGACGTCCGGCCACAGCTCGCGCAGGTCGTGGATGCGGGCCCGGCGCCGGCGCAGCACGAGCTGGCGCGGCAGCACCGAGGCGAAGGCGGCGAAGGCCACGGCCAGCGAGAACGTGCCGGAGAAGACCAGGATGACCAGGCCGGCCACCAGTCCCAGGGCGGCGCTGATGAGGACGAACTGGTGCGCGGTGACGCCGCGGATCCCGGCCTGGGCCAGTGTCTCGCGCAGGTTGCGGGCCCAGGAGGCCTCGGCGCGCGCGCCACCGGCCCGCGGACGCCCGCTCGCCACGATCAGGAAGAGGCCGAGACCGAACAGCAGGCCGAGGAAGATGCCCATCAGCGCTCGACCGCGATCTGCGCGTACGCCCGCTCGTGCTCGCTGGGAGCGAGCAGCGCCGGCAGGTCGAAGCCGGCGCGCAGGTACCGCTCGGGATGGGGCGGGAACCCGTCGGCGCGTACGAGCATGTTGCCGCGGGTCCGGAAGATCTGGGCGACCTCCACCGTGTCGCCCTCGGTGCGGCCCGGCAGCGCGGCGATCTCGGTGACCCGCCGCCGGCCGTCCGCCTCCTTCGACAGGTGAACGACCAGGTCCACGCTGGAGGCGACGGTGGGGACCACGAAGGAGTGGGTGACGTTCTCGCCGGCCAGCAGCGGCAGGGTGCACAGCTTGGTCACCGCCTCGCGGGCGGAGTTGGCGTGCAGACTACACATTCCGGGCAGGCCGGAGTTGAGGGCGATGAGCAGGTCGAGCGCCTCCTCCTGGCGCACCTCGCCGACCAGGATCCGGTCCGGGCGCATCCGCAGCGCCTCCTTGATGAGCCGGCGCAGCCGGATCTCCCCGGTGCCCTCCAGGTTCGCCTGCCGGGTCTGCATGGCCACCCAGTCGGGCGCGCGCAGCCGGAGCTCGAAGACCTCCTCGACGCTGATCACCCGTTCCCGGGCGGGGATGGCGGAGCCGAGGCAGTTGAGCATGGTCGTCTTCCCGGCCTGGGTGCCGCCGGCGACGATGACGTTGAGGCCGGAGATGACCGACGCCTCCAGGAACATCGCGGCGTTCGGTGTGATCGTCCCCAGGGCGACGAGCTCGTCGAGGCTGCCGGCGGACAGAACGAACTTCCGGATGTTCACCGACCAGTGCACCCGGGTGACGTCCGGGATGACGACGTGCAGGCGGGAGCCATCGGGAAGCATGGCGTCGACGAACGGGGTGGAGAGGTCGACCCGGCGCCCGGACGACTTCAACATGCGTTCCACCAGGTCCTGCACCTGGTCCTGGGTGAGAATCGTGGTGGTCAGCTCGCTGCGCCCGTGCCGCGCGACGAACACCCGGCCCGGCTCGTTGATCCAGATCTCCTCCACGGCCGGATCGTCGAGATGGCGTTGAAGCGGCCCGAAACCGGCGACGGCGTCGTAAACCGAACGAGCGGTCGCATCCCGGTCGACGACGGGTGGGAGATCACTGGTGAGCGCACGTTCCTCGTAGTCGACGAGAACCGCGTCCACAAGTTGACGAATGAGGACGGGTTCCCGCTCCGGGTCGAGGGAACGCCGCCGGATCAGTTCACGGACCTCTCCTTCCACGTGAGAGGTCGCGTCCGGCCAGTTCCCGCGTGCTGCCGCCACGGAGAATCGCCGCTCCTCTTCCATATTCACGCGGCCAGCCCCCCACGCTTCGGACATCAGCTACGAAGCGTAGGAAGCGGGTCACTCGACATCAACCCTTCCAAGCAGGTACGCAAGCAACAACGTTCGCACAACCTCGGACGGCCGTCGGCGCCGGGTCGGACCACTACCAGCCACGCAGCGCGCGAGATCCCACCACCCATCGAGGGGGCAACTACCCTCTGTAACCGATCTTCCGTGTCACTCTCGGCGCTGGTGTCCGCTCCGCGGTGGCCCACCATCCCCTCCCGGCGGGTACCCGCGACCGCCGCGGCCCTGTCCCGATGAATGGATACGGAAATCAGATCGGCGCCGAAACGCCGACCGCGTGCGCCACCATCGATGCGCCGAAGCGGTAACCTGCCGGCGGTCAGAAACCCGTACGTCGCACCACCACACAGGAAACCGACAACGCGCGGTCCGCGCCGACCGGTGGAACTCCCCCACACCACCTTCCAGGTCGCCGACCGCCGCCGACGCCTGCCTCGGGGGTCATTCACGTGCCCGGTCAGCCAACGTCCCGCCCCACCGAACGCCCACCGGGCACAGCTGTTCCATCGTCACCACCCATACCGGCCGCGATGCCGGCCCCCCGACCGACGCCTTCCCGGGACCTGCGATGAACGCCGACCACGACGCGAACCCCGCCGATATGTTCGCAACCGCATGGGACGTCTTCCGGCGAATTGTCGACAACTGCCCGGTCGGGATATTCACCGCAGATGTCTCAGGCCGGCACGTCTTTGTGAACCGGCAGTGGTCCGTGCTGACCGGAGTTTCCCGGGACAAGGCGGTCGGGCGAGGCTGGGAACGAGCCGTGCATCCGGAGGACGTCCGGGCCGTCACCAGCCAGTGGCGCCAGCTGGTCACTGAGGGTGACGAGTTGACGGTTCAGATCCGGCTGCTCCGTCCGGACGGATCCGCCCGGACGGCGATACTGCGCGCTGCGGCCGTCGTCGGTGAGAACGGCCACCGCCGCTTCGCCGGAACCCTCACAGCCGTGCCGGACGGCAGCGCCTCCGCTCCCACGGGTATCCCCGCCGACGGTCTGGACGCGGTGGCGTTCGAACGGGGATCCGGGTCGGCGCTCGGCGAGCAGGGCTCCGCGGCGCCGGAGACCGCCGGGATCGACTCGCCGATCGGTGACGACCTCGACGACCTCGGCAGTCTGTGCTCGGAAACCATCGAGCTGCTACGTGACGAACTCGAGCGCTTCGACGTGGTCACCGACGATCTCTGGTACCCATCCGACGGCGTCAGCGACCACGACAGACCGGGCTGGGCGGTGCCCGCACCCCGCCGCCCGCTGTCCGCCGAGTTCGATCCGCCGTTCGTGGACCCGCCGTTCGATCGGCCCTTCCCGGAGCCACCGTTCAAGGACCCGTTCAAAGAGCCGCCGTTCGCGGAGCCGCCGTTCACCGGGCAGCTGCCCGGCCCGGCGCGGGCCCGGTCGACCGGGCCGGGCTCCACCGGTCCGGTGGTGAACGGCGGACGGGACGGCGCCGACCCCGCAGGTGCCGACCCCTCTCGTGCTGACTCGGCCGGCGCTGACGGACAGGGCTTTCCCTCGTACGTTCCCCGTTCGGGGTCGGCCCGGGGCGGCGCCCTGCCGCCCGGAGCCGAATGGCGGGCGGCGGTCAGCCCGCACGGAGCACTGCCGGGGCCACCACCTCCGGTGCCGGGCCGCGCGCCGGAGGCTGGCGGCCGGCCGCCGGGGGCCTTCTGGCGCCCGGTACCCCCGCAGCGGTCGGAGCCCCTGATCACGGGGCCACCCGGAGCCCACCATGCCAGCGGCGACGGTGCGTGCGGGTGCGTGCTCTCCGAGGTCCGGCGGCTCTCCGACGCCTGTCATGAGCGCGAGCGCTGGCTGACCACACTGCTGGCCGAGCTGCCCTCGGCAGTCCTCGTCGCGGACGCGGACGCCCAGGTGGTGGCCGTGAACCAGGCGTACTGCGACCTGTTCGAACTGGCCGAGTCGCCGGTGGACCTGGTCGGCACGGACTGCCGGACGCAGATGCGCCCGATACCGGGCCTGGTGGAGGACCCCGCAGGCTTCGCCAGCCGGCTGGACACCCTCCTGCGTCGGCGCCGTACGACCCGCCGCGAGGCCGTCATGTTCGCCGACGGCAGGGTGTTCGAACGCAGCCACATCCCGCTCGCGGGACCGAACGGCTACCACGGCCACCTGTGGCTGTACGTCGACGTGACCGATCGGCGCATCGTCGAGGCCGAGATCGAGGGTCTCATCTCGGGGCTCTGACCAGCCGCCAACTGACGGGACGAGTGGGCTCGGGCGTCGGGGCCCACTCGTCCGGTGCGTCGGTGCGAACGGCGCCTCAGGCCAGGCCGCTGTGGTGCCGGGCCTGAAGGTCACGCGCCTGACCGATCCAGTCGTCGGTGACGATCCGATCGCCGAACCCGTCCAGCTTCTTCGCCAGCCGGTCGACGTCGGTGTCGCCCATCGTGGCCAGCTGGCGGAACGTCGTGATGCCCAGGACCCGCAGCCGCGACTCGGTCACCGGCCCGACCCCGACGATCTCCTTGAGGTTGTCGGTGGACAGCACGGGCTCGGCCGGGCCTCCCCACGACGCCCCGGAGAGGTGGAACCGGCCCGCCGACTCGGGACCCGCGTTCCATCCGCCGGCGAGCGTGCCCACCGCCGGGCGCCCGGTGGCGCCCGCGGAGGCCGCGGCGCCGACCAGCGCCGCGCCGATCAGTTCGAGGTCGTCGTCACGGGACCCCGGGATGACATGGACGAACGGGCCGGCCTCGAAGGCTCCGGGCCCCGTGGAGGTCAGGTGCTCCGCCTCGATCGACTCCCTGGCCCAGGTGAGCTCGACCGAGGATGATGCCGGCTCCTCCTCGGTCGGCTCCACCTCAACCGGCTCGACCTCGACCGGCTCCTGCTCGGTCAGTTCCTGCTCGGCCGGCGCCTCGTGCACCGCGTAGACCTCCTTCGGCTCGTCCGCGACCTGGTCCGTCTCGCTCTCGGCCTGAACGGGCTCGACCGTTGCGATGGCCTCGGGCTCATCAACGGATACCGGGGGGAGCGATGCCGCCGGCCGAGTCTCCTCGGCCTCGGCGATCCGGGCGAGGAGCTTGATCCGCTCTGCCGCCCACTCGGCCTGGTGCCGGTCGAGGCGGGTGCTCATCGTCGCGACCTGCCGCTGCGCCGCCTCCGCGTCGGTGCGGACCATGGCGAGCCGGGAGGAGAACCGGGCCGCGCGCGACTCCGCCTCCTCCAGTTGCTCACGCAGCCTGACCGTCTCCCGGGCAAGGTCGGCGACAGTTGTGACATCACCGTGGTCGGCGAGTGCGGCTGCGTCCGGGGTGACGGGGGCGTCCTCCGGCTGGGCGACGCCGGCGGTGCCCGCGTCGACGGCCGGTGCCGCGTGCAGCGCCGCTTCGATCTCACCGATCCGCGCCTGCGCGATCGCGACCTGGTACTCGGCCGCCGCGACTCGCTGCTCGGACTCGATGGCCTGCTGTTCCGCGGCGGCGAGCCGGGCCGTCAGGCTCGCCTTCTCCGCGGCCCACCGCTCCTCCTGGTCACCCAGGCGCGCCATCAGGTCGGCGAGATCCGCTTGTTCGACCCTGGGCGCCAGCGGCGGCCAGGTGTCGTCGTCGAGAGGCTGCCCGAACCCGGCATTCGTCTCGGTCACAGGGTCGGCTGCAACGAGGTCGGGGTGGCGCGCGCCCCGGTCGCTGTCGACGCCGGGATCACGCGCGGGCGCGCCGCCGGATCGACCGGGGGTGGAGGCCGAGGTGGCGCCCCCTCCTGCCGACTCGCCCCGAGCGGCCCGCGCCCTGGCCGCCCTGGCCGCACGGGCCTGCGCGGCCTGCTGGCGCCGAACCGGCGCGGCGAGGAAGACCCAGGCGAGCGCCGCACCGACGATCATCGCCAGCAGCACGAATACCAGAATCTGCCCAGCGAGATAGAGCACGGTTCACCAGCCTCCTACGTCACGCCACAGATGCACCGAGATCAAGGAACGCACGACGGAACGCCCACGTCGACCCCGGGGAAGCCGCGGAACACGCGACGGACCAGCCGAAACCGGACCATGCACACGCTCCGCAAGACGAGCTATTGGGTGAGCAACCAGCTCAGCAACAACACTATTCGGTGCGTTGATCGATGCCCGCCGCGGGGAGTCATGAGCAACGTGAGGACGACAAGTCACCTCAGACCCGCCGCCTCGTCACCCACTTACGACAACGCCCGACCAACAGATCTCGTCAACTCATCTTCTCTACATCAATCCAACGACAAACATCGCCTCTTGGTTGTTGCCCGATTGTCATCACGCCGACTCCGGCTCGTCCCGCAACGACGTCCTGCGTGGGTGTCAGGCGTGGGTGTTGGGTGTACGCGGGCCCGCGGGCCCGGTCAGAGCAGGTCCGGCAGCTCCTGCGTCGCGAACCAGAGGAGCTCGAACCCCTCCGCGCCGTCGACGACGAAGGCCGCGTCGTCGCTGCCGAGGTCGGCCTCCAGCACGGCCGCGACGGCGGCCCGCACCGCGGCCTGGGCCTCGGCGTCCGACGGGTCGTCGGAGTGAACGGCCCGGACGGCGGCCAGCGGCACCGACTCGAGGACCTCGACCGCGCCTCGATCCAGGTCGTCGCGAACGCGCACCAGCCGCTCGTCGACGTCCGCGGCGAAGACGAAACGCCGCGGCGGCGACTCGGGGTCGGCGTCGAGCAGCCGCAGGCTCGCCCGGGCCGCGTCCTGCAGCGCCGCGAACTCCATCTCCTCGACGTCGGACTGGCTGTACCACTCCCGCACGGCGGGAGTGACCGCGAACGCCATGCCGGGTGGCACCTTCCGCTCGTGCAGCACCGCGCGGGCGGCCGTCAGCGTTGAGGGAAGGTAGACACGCATGTGCCCAGTGTGGCAACCCGCTGTCAGCCGACCAGACCGAGGTCCGCCTTCTGGTCCGCGGCGGTGGTCGCCGCCGCGCGGCCAAGTGCCTCCCGGCCACCGGCGCGACGTCCCGGACCGCTCGCGGTGGCACCGGAGTCACCCGGGCCAGCCGTTGTTCCCGCCGTCGCTGTTCCCGCCGCCCGCGTGGCGCGGATGGGACGGGTGGGGCGCGTGTCGGCGCCGAGCGCGGTTCGCAGGGCGGCGGCCGAGGTTCGCAGCGAGGTCTCGAACACCTCCGCGCGGCGTGTCAGGTCCATGACGTTCCCGCCGATCACTTCTAGATCCTCCGGACCCGGGCACAGCGCTGTCACCCGGGTGCCGGCAGCCTCCAGCAGCTCGATCTCGCGGGCCAGCCGTCGCGTCGCGGCCCGGCGCACCTGCCGCTCCACCCGGGCGATGGCGCCACGCGGGCGGTCACTGTCGAAGGAGCAGGCCGGCGCGAGCACGAGCACCTCGTCCAGTTCCTCCTCGACCAGCAGGTCCAGGGACGCCGGTGATCTGGTGCCGCCGTCCACGAAGCGCCGGCCGGCGATCTTGACCGGCGCGTACCAGCCGGGGATGGCGCACGAGGCCATCACCGAGTCGGGCAGGGCCGCCCGCGGCGCGTCCGGGGAACCGAAGAGCACCCTGCCGCCCGAGTCGAAGTCCATCGCGACGACGCGCAGCCGGGGGGACCGCGGCCAGCCGTTCGCCGCCAACGAGACGGGCTGACGTCCCCGGCCCGCGCCGGGGGGCACCGCAGCCGAGCGCTTGGCGGCCAGCGCGTCCAGCGGATGCTCGATCCGGGCGGCCGTCTCGGTCACGAGATCACCGATCGCGGCGATCTGGCCACGGCCCTGCGGGAGCAGCGCCGCCAGCGCGACCATCGGCGTCGCTTGCCGGGGATGCAGAGCGGTCGTGGTCAGCAGCCGCGGCGAGCCCATCCGCATCCGCGGCCTGGGCGGCAGGGACGCTCCGAGATCGCGGTAGTCCAGCACGGGGGAGCCCGGCTCGAAGATCCCACGCTCGGAATTGACCATCACGTCCGCGCCGACCCCCAGGCCGAGCAGCGCCGCGATGACCGATCCGGCGGATGTCCCGAGTACCAGGTCGTGATCCCGGACGTCGATGGCCTGTTCGGACTCGACGGCCCACAGTGCGCCGATCATCCAGGCTGAGCCGAGCACTCCGCCGGCGCCAAGCACCAGCCCCCTGCGCGAAGCCCGCTTCCTCGGCATTGCGTCACCTCCCGACGCGGTGCACCCGGCCACGCACACGGGTCGTGGTGCGCGTACGACACCGATGTCGCCGCTCCCGCGCGCGGGCCGTCCGCGCCCCATCAGGTACAACCGGGCCGGCCCGGCAGTTGTGCCGGCCCGCAGCCCGCCCCGGCCCGCGTCGACGCGGGGTGCCGTGGCCGGCGCCGCGATGCCTACTCCGGCGGCTCGCTCTCCTCGGGGAAGCTGGTCTCGAGCACTCCCCAGGCCCGCAGCCGCTCGGCGAACTCCTGTGGCGTCGTGTCGTGCAGCAGGGCCAGGGCCCGGACGTCGCCGTCTCGGATCGACAGCACATGCCCGGCGTAGTCGTCGCGCTGGCGCTGAATCTGCGCGACCCATCTGCGTACCAGTGCGGACGAATCGGGCGGCGCCTCGGCGAGCTTCTCCAGATTCAGCACGGTACGGGGCCTGCGTTCCCGCGGCGGCAGCTGATCCTCATTTGGTAGGAGCGCTGACACCGGAACACCGTAGAAACCGGCGAGCTCCGACAACTGATGAACGCTGATCATTCTGTCGCCGCGCTCGTAGGAGCCGACCGCGGCGGTCTTCCACCGACCGCGCGACTTCTGTTCGACGCCCTGCAGCGACAACCCCTGCTGGATCCGGATTGCCCGCAGGCGACCACCCACGGCCTTCGCGTACTCCCGGCTCACCCGACACACCCCCAGCCGTCTCGAACGAGCATCGACGTGCCCCCGTCACCACGCTGAGCTGGGTGGCGACGTTACACGCACACACTAACTTAACGTCCCCGAAAGCAACGGTTCACCATCCGACAGGTCATTGATGCGGATCGCGGCGAGTCCGCCACTCAGGCTGGATACGATTTGCACGATTTGCAGCAGGTCGCTCACCGCTGGACGTGGTTCCCAACCCCCTTATCACCCAATGCCAGGGCTTCGCCACTACTCGCGGGGAACCGTTCGACAATTCGATGCCCCCGAATCGCTCCCCGTAACCGCAGCGGGCGCAGACCGCCGCCGCCGAGGGCCACCGAATGTCACAGCAGCCATAGCTGGACGGACGAAATCCCCCGGACTGGGCCAAATGTCACCTGAGAGATTCGTGATGCCAGTTAGGCACACTCCGGAGGAACGACTTCCGGAGACCGCCCACGGCCGGCGCGTCGGGGCGTGTCGGGACGACACGCGAGGAGCCGGGCGGGGCCGAGTGGGCCGGACCTGAGGCGCGCCGGGCTGGGGCGCACCGGCTTGGGGCGCGCCGGCTTGGGGCACACCGGTTTGGGGCACACCAGGCTGGAGCGGTCAGCGCTGAGCGCGGCGCAGCGCGGAGCGCCGGCGCCGCCCCGAACCGGACACCCCCGCCAGGAGCGCGGCCAGATCCCGCACCGCAAGCCGGGCCGGCGATGCCGGGGCGATGTCGCGCAGGAGCTGACCGGACGCGGCTGCCGCGTCCAGGCCCGCCAGATCGTAGGGGACGAGCGCCACCGGCTCGCGGCCGGTGTGCCGGGCCATCGCCCGCGACACCTCACGACGCGGGTCACCGCCCACCACCGAGCCCCGCAGCTTGTTGACCACGATCAGCGGATCGACGTGCGGAACCACCTCCCGCAGCTCCGACAGCCCACGGACGAAGCGAACCAGCCCGACCGGCTCCGCGGACGCGACGGCGAGCACCGAGTCGGCCGCGCCGAGCACGGCCAGTGTGGCGCCGTTGCGCCGCGGCGCGGCCGTGTCGAACGACAGCTCCTCGTCCGTCTCCAGGCAGAAGCCGCAGTCGATGATCACGAACGACGCGAGCCGGCGCGACAGCGCCAGCACCGTCTCGATGGAGGCGGGACGCAGCTCCGGCCAGCGGGACGGCCGCGAGATACCCGGCAGCACCCGCAGACCGCCGCCGAGATCCCGACACAGCACCGCCAGGCGAGGGACGTCCAGCAGGCCCTGGTTCGCCGAGCGCGCGGCTGCCGCGAGGCCCGGCGCCTCCTCGAGCAGCCCGACGTGCTGGCCGACCGAACCGCCGTACGAATCCGCGTCGATGAGCAGGGTCGGGGTGCCGAGAGCGGCGAGCTCGGCGGCCAGGCCCAGCGCGATCGTCGTGCGCCCCGGCGAGCCCACCGGCCCCCAGACCGCGAGCACCCGGCCCTCACCGGGCTCGCCGGCCTCGGTCTGGTCGGCCGCCGGCACCGCCGGGGCGAGTGGGTCGAAACCCATCAGCGGCTCGCTGAACGCCGCGGGCAGCGCGGGCGGACCGGCGAGGTCGGCCAGCGCGCGCGACGCCTCCACGACCGCACCCGCCACCGCCTCCGCGGTCGCGTCCGCCGGGATCACCGCGACGACGCCGAGCTGGCGCAGCCGGCGGTCGGCGTCCTCGTCCCCCGGCGCGATCAGGCCCACGACGGCCACACCGGACGCCGCCAGCCGCACCAGGGCGTCCCTGTCGAGGCGGCGCAGATCGGCCGACAGCAGGGCGGCCCGGGCGGCCCCGGTCGTCGCGGCGGCAAGCAGATCGGGCAGGTCGACACACCGGCGGACGACCGTCACACCGAGATCACGACGGTCGAACGCCGAGACGAGGCCGGCCTCGACCACCGAGTCGGTGACGGCGGTCAGGATCGGCAGGCTCACCGACCGTACCCCGGAGCGGAGGACGGGCCGCCCGATCCGACCTCGCCGCGGGCGTCCCGCTCCAGCTTCACGACGTCGACCCGCTCGCTCTGCGACGCCGCCACCGCCCGGATGGCGTCATCCACCGGAACCCGCAGGGACAGCGACCGGTCGCCGCTGTTGAGCCTGTCCTGCGCGACGAACTCGACGTCGTGCAGCACCTGGATCTCGACGCCCGCGCCGGCCACGGCCTGCCCCTCCTGCGCGGGCTGCGCCGGGTCGCCGCCTGTCTCGGGCGGCGCGGCGGCTCCCGGCTGGTACACGAAGACGTCCACGTGATCGCCGGGGGACAGGTCGGGGACCCGCCCGGCCTTGACGATCACCGGGACGAGCCTGGTCGCGGCGGCGCCCTCGCCGGCGAAGTCGGCGCCGCTCAGGAGCTCGCCCGAGCTGACCGGACGGGCCAGGGTGGCGCCCAGGAGTTCGCTGCGACGGTCACCGGGGTAGTAGCGGTCCGACGTCGCGCCGTCCAGGTGGGCGGTGGCCGTGGTCAGGTCGCCGTCGACGACGATGTGGCCGGCCGGCAGGTCGGCGGCGGCGACCACCCACTGCCTGGTCCGGTCCGCGGTCGCGAACAGGCGCGCGCCGGCGACGACGGACACCAGCACCAGCAGGACGCCGATCAGCAGCCGCGAGTCGCGCCAGCGGCGGCGCCCGAGCCTGCGCGCCGGGGGTGACGGCGGCACCGGCGGGGTCGGCTCCGGTCGCGCCGGCGCGACGGTCAGCTCGGTCACCGGGCCCTCCTCACTCCTCGCCCGCGGCGATCTTCACCAACGGTCGTCCTCACCGGCGGCGGCATGTGCCGTGCCGGCGACGTCCTATGACGGCCACCGAAGAACACACCCCGGTCGCAGAGCGTACGTGGCCGACGATCCCGAACCCAGTCGAAACGGTGATACAGCATCAAGCCGTCACCGTCGCCGCGTTACGACCTTTCCCCACATAGGACGCCTGGCTGGGCCCCGGCGATGCGCGGCGGCGGCGACGGGCATAAGGAGGTCGCCCGCCGGCCGCGCGTCTGGGCCTGGCGGCCGGTACCGGTTGCCGGTCCCACCGATCGGTATCGCGAGCAGTTATCCACAAGCCGAGGCATTCGAACGCGATGCGAGGCGGGAAGTCTGATACACAGGTAAGACGCGCCGACCGTCACCGGAGAGGAGGCGTTGATGAACGACCGCTTCCTTCAGCTCAGCGACGTGGCAGAGATCCTCAACATCTCTGCCAGCCAGACGTACGCTCTCGTTCGCTCCGGTGAGCTGCCCGCCATCAAGATCGGCGGGCGGGGCCAGTGGCGGGTCGAGCGCAGCGAGCTCGAGGCCTACATCCAACGCGCGTACGAGCAGACCCGCGCCTTCGTGGCCGCCAACCCGATGAGCCGCAACGAGACCCTGCCCGAGGACTGACCCACCCCGAACACCCGTACCCGGGCCGGGCGTCTGGACGTCCGGCCGTCGGTCGCCGGGGTTTCAGCCGCGCCGGTCGCCGTGGGCTCAGCCGCGCCGGATGAACGCGAGGCCCTCGAGGGGCACCGTCCAGCCGGAGCGCACCTCGCCGCGGCGGGCGAACTCGCCCAGCGGATGTTCGGCGAGCTCGACGAAGTCCGCGCCAACGCGCAGCAGCGTCCCGGTCAGCTGCCCGCCTCCGAGCAGGGCGACCGCGCAGGCCGCCCGGTCGCGCACCAGGCCGCGCAGCACGTGGCGCAGGTCGAGCCGGGCCGCGAGACGGCCCTCGTGCCCAGGCTGCGCCGACACCGTCGGCAGGCCGCGCACCGCGAGCAGCGACGATCTCGGCACCAGCACCTCCGCCGGGCCGGACTCGGACAGCAGGAGCCAGTCGACCCCGAGCGCGGTGAGCCGCCCGGTGACGGCTGCGGGGCCGGCCGTCGGCCCGCCCCGCAGCAGGCATCTCACCTCGGCGCCCACCGCCGGTCGCAACCGGTCGAGCAGCCGGAGGTAACCGGCCTCCCGCCGCGTCCGGTCAGCGATCTCCGCTTCGAGCTCGGCCGCCTCGACGGCCTCCCACTGCAGCTCAAGATCGGCGAACAGGTCCTCCCAGCGCATCGCGGCGCCAACCTCCATTTCTACAGGTCAACCGTCACGACCCCGATCAGACGAAGCAGGACGGATTGACATACGCCTTTCGGCGGGTTACACAAGCAAACGTAACCAAACGGCCTCTGCCGTAGTTCGGCTCCCTGACCCCGAGCCAATCCGGAGGCCGACATGGCTACCGATAGCAGCCATGCCGGCCATGAGCGATGTACCCCGACACAGCCGGTACATCGCCCATGGCCGGCACCGCTCCCATACCCGGACGGACGGTCACCAAAGATGATCTCAGGGGCGCGGCGGGACGCGGCCGCCAGGGTGGGCAGCGCCGTGCTCGCCCTCGGTGTCGCGGCGGTGCTGATCCTGCTGGGCCCGCGGCTGGCGGACCTGCCGTCGAGCCCCGGCGACATCCCCACGTGGTTCGCCGACGAGCCGGAGCTGGCGTTCGCCAACTGCCTCGGCATCATCGCCTGGATCTGCCTGCTGTGGCTGTGCGCCGGAGTGGTGCTCGGCGTCCTGGCCGCGCTGCCGGGCGCGGCCGGCCGGGTGTTCGCCGCGCTCGCCCGCCGGGTCCTGCCCAGCGCGGTGCGCCGGATCGTCGAAATCGGCCTCGGGGTGACCCTCGTGGCCGCGAGCGTCAGCCCCGTTCTCGGCGCCAGCCCGGCTTCGGCCGCCACCGGCCCGCCCGCCGCCACGGCGTCGGCGAGCGTGTCAGCGGACGCTTCGGCGGGCGCCCCGGCTATCGGGCCGACGGGCGGGCTGGCCGCGTCCCAGCGCGGCTGGCCCTACCTGGGCCACCCCGACGCGGCGTCCGGCGCCGGGCGTGGCCTGCCGGACGACGTCCAGGTCGTGCCGATGACCCCGGTCAGCGCGGCCGATCCACCCACCCGTGCGCAGCAGCCGCCGGATCCCGCCACGGCCGCCCCTGACCCCGGCGCCGCGCCCACGGACCGATCGGCCACGGCGACCGCGCGCGGATGGCCCTTCCTCGGCCATCCCGACCGGGCCGAGCACACCGATCAGCCGGGCCAGGCCGGCCAGCCGTCCAGCGCCAGCACGCCACGGCCCACAAACCCGACCCCAGGTGCACCGGCCCCCAGTGCGCCGAGCACCACCGCTCCGACGCCCGCCGCCGCAGCGCCCAGTGCTTCCGCGCCTTCCGGCAACGGCGGGGGTGATCCCCTCGTGCCCTCCGCGCCGCTCGGCACGGGCACGCCGGGCACGGCGCCCGGCGCATCCCCGGGCACTCCCCCGACGAATCCGGGCGCGGCCGCGGAGGTCGTCGTGCTGCGCGGAGACAGCCTGTGGACGATCGTCGCCCGTCACCTCGGGCCTACCGCCACGACCGATCAGATCGCGGCCGAGTGGCCGCGCTGGTGGTCGGCGAACGCCGACGTGATCGGGCCCGACCCGGATCTTCTTCTTCCCGGCCAGCGGCTCCTGCCGCCGCCCAGTCCCTGACCCCGGCTACAGCCACCTGCCCGGCCCAGGTCCCTCGGTGCCTGGGCGATGACGCCCCACCATCCCCCGAAAGGTCCGCCGTGACCGCGACGACCGCCCTGACCCTGCCCCGTCGCCTGCGTCCCCATGTCGCCACAACGCCCCGGTTGATGCCCGTGCGTCCCATCGACCCGCCCTACGACGACGAAACCGTCTCACCCGAGCAGACCGCGCCGGCCGGGCGAGCCCCGGGAACCGACCGGTCCGCGGGTGCCCGGTATTCACGAGTAGCGGCGCCGACCACCACGCCAAACGCCCCGTCGACCGCCATGGGCGCGCCGGTCAGGACGGTGTCCCGCGCCGAACGCGGCGCCGCCCGCCACCTTCTGCCGGACCAACGGACCCTCCCGTGGCCGCGGCCCGCCCGAACGACCCGCACGCCGGCGCGCCAGTCGGCGGACGGTGCTACCGCGGCAGACGGCGCCACCGCCGCCGCGGTGGCACCGCGGCTCGCGGCACGGGCACCGACGGGCCCGGGGACGTCACCGGACCCGCGCCGGACCGCGGCCGTCGTCGTACGAGTGATCGTCGAGGTGTTGTCCGGAGCCCGCCCGGCCGCGCATCTGGCCCCCTGGAGCACGGCCGCCCTGCAGAGCGACTTCCAGCGGACGGCCTCGTCCCTGGCCACCCGCCAGCCTTCTCAGGTGCGCAGCGTGCGGGTCAGCGAGCCGCTGCCCGGGGTCGCGGAGGTCAGCGCCGTGGTCAGCAGGGGTCCCAGGGTGCGGGCGCTCGCGCTGCGGATGGAGCACGCGGCCGGCCGCTGGCAGGTGACGACCCTCCAGCTCGGCTGATTCTCCAGCTCAGCCAACCGGCCAGCTCAGCCAACCGGCCAGCTCAGCCAACCGGCCAGAGGCGGGGCGGAGAGCTCCGGCGACGCACCCGCCCCACCTCTGGCTTTCCGGTGGTTCCGTCAGTCGTTGCGGCGGGCCGGATCGCCGTGGCAGCGCTTGTACTTCCGCCCCGAGCCGCAGGGGCAGGGCGCGTTGCGTGCCGGGCGGGCCGTTCCGCCCTCGCCAGCGCCGCGGGACACGCCGCCGCCGGCCGAGCGCGGCCCACCACCGCCGGCACGGGACAGCTCGGACCCGTTGTCGACGGTCGTCACCGTGGACGAGCCGCCGTCGACGGACGGCGCCGTGTAACGCAGTCCGCCGGTCGGGCGGTGCGGTTCGAGGCCCTTGACGAAGACGGGCGGCGGGGACGCCGGCACCGGGGCCGGCGGAGGCTCGGGAGCGGTCCGCGCGGGCTGCGCCGGTGCGGGCACGGCCGGGGTGACCGGCGGCACCGCGCCGACGGACACGGAGCCGCGCTCGGCCGGGGCGGCCGGCGTGGGCGTCGTGCCGGCCGGGGCCGCGGGCGCTCCTTCGGGCGCGGTGCCGCTCTGGTCGGTGTCCCGCCCCGCTACCTGCACCTCGACGTTGAACAGGAGGCGGA
Source organism: Frankia sp. Hr75.2 (assembly GCF_949319125.1). NCBI lineage: Bacteria > Bacillati > Actinomycetota > Actinomycetes > Frankiales > Frankiaceae > Frankia > Frankia sp. Hr75.2. The sequence goes on from NZ_CASGGV010000320.1 coordinate 34,971, forward strand.
CCGACTCCTCCTTGATGCCCTCCATCATCGTCTGGAACATGTCGAAGCCCTCGCGCTGGTACTCCACGACCGGGTCTCGCTGCCCCATCGCCCGCAGGCCGATGCCCTCCTGCAGGTAGTCCATCTCGTAGAGGTGCTCACGCCACTTGCGGTCGAGTACCGCGAGCACCACCCGGCGCTCCAGCTCACGCATGACGGCCTCGCCGTCCGGCTTGTCGCCGAGGTCGGCCTCACGCCGGTCGTAGGCGTCCTGCGCGTCCGCCTGAAGATCCTCGAGCAGAAGGTCGGAGGTCAGCCCCTCGCGGTCGTCGGTGCCCGGTGCGTCGACGCCGACCGGGTAGAGCAGGCCCAGGCCCGACCAGAGGGTTTCGAGGTCCCACTCCTCCGGGTACCCGTCGGCCGTCGCGCCGCGCACATAGCCCTCGACGGTGTCATCAACGAAGTGGCGAACCTGCTCGTGCAGGTCGGCGCCCTCCAGGACCTTGCGGCGCTCCTCGTAGATCACGGTGCGCTGCTTGTTCATGACTTCGTCGTACTTGAGGACGTTCTTGCGGATCTCGAAGTTCTGGCCCTCGACCTGGGTCTGCGCGGAACGGATCGCGCGAGTCACGATCTTGGACTCGATCGGGACGTCGTCCGGGATGTTGAGGCGGTCCATGATGCCCTCGACCGCCGCAGCGTTGAACAACCGCATGAGGTCGTCACCGAGGGAGAGGTAGAACCGGGACTCGCCGCGGTCGCCCTGACGGCCGGCACGGCCGCGCAGCTGGTTGTCGATCCGGCGGGACTCGTGCCGCTCGGTGCCGAGCACATAGAGGCCACCGGCGTTGACGACTTCCTCGTGCTCGGCCTTGACCGACGCACGGGCCTTCTCCAGCGCCTCGGGCCAGGCCGCCTCGTAGTCGTCCGGGGTGTCGATCGGAGACAGGCCGCGCTGGCGAAGCTCCGTCTGGGCGATGAACTCGGGGTTGCCGCCGAGCATGATGTCGGTGCCTCGGCCGGCCATGTTCGTCGCCACGGTGACCGCGCCGCGCCGGCCCGCCTCGCCGATGATCATCGCCTCGCGCTCGTGGTGTTTGGCGTTCAGCACCTCGTGCCGGACACCGCGCTTGGTGAGCTGCTTGGACAGGTACTCCGACTTCTCCACGCTGGTCGTGCCGACCAGGACGGGCTGACCGTTCTCGTGCCGCTCGGCGATGTCCTCCACGACCGCGTCGAACTTCGCGATCTCGGTCTTGTAGACGACGTCGGCCTGGTCCATGCGAGCCATCGGCTTGTTGGTCGGGATCGGCACCACGCCGAGGGCGTAGATCTGGTGGAACTCGGCGGCCTCCGTCATGGCCGTACCGGTCATTCCGGACAGCTTGTCGTAGAGCCGGAAGTAGTTCTGGAGAGTGATCGTCGCCAGGGTCTGGTTCTCCTGCTTGATCTCGACCTTCTCCTTGGCCTCGATCGCCTGGTGCATTCCCTCGCTGTAACGGCGGCCGTGCAGGACGCGACCGGTGAACTCGTCGACAATGAGGACCTCACCGTCGGTGACGATGTAGTCCTTGTCTCGCTTGTAGAGCTCCTTGGCCTTCAGCGCGTTGTTGAGGTAACCGACGAGGGGGGTGTTCACCGACTCGTACAGGTTCTCGATGCCGAGCTGGTCCTCGACCTTCTCCACGCCGACCTCGCTGATCGAGACCGTCCGCTTGCCCTCCTCGACCTCGTAGTCGACGTCCCGCTCGAGCAGGGGGGCGATCCGCGAGAACTCGGTGTACCAGCGGGTCGGGTTGTCGGCCGGGCCGCTGATGATCAGGGGCGTACGTGCCTCGTCGATGAGGATGGAGTCGACCTCGTCCACGACGGCGAAGTGATGGCCGCGCTGGACCAGTTCCTCGGCGCTCCAGGACATGTTGTCGCGCAGATAGTCGAACCCGAACTCGTTGTTCGTGCCGTAGGTGATGTCGCACCGGTACTGCTGGCGGCGCACCGACGGCGGCATCTGGGGATGGATGACACCGACCGTGAGGCCGAGGAAGCGGTGGACACGGCCCATGTTCTCGGCGTCGCGCTGGGCCAGGTAGTCGTTCACCGTGACGATGTGGACGCCGTTGCCGCTCAGGGCGTTCAGGTAGGACGGCAGCGTGGAGACCAGGGTCTTGCCCTCACCGGTCTTCATCTCGGCGATGTTGCCCAGGTGCAGCGCCGCGCCGCCCATGATCTGGACGTCGAAATGGCGCTGGCCGAGCGTGCGCCGCGCCGCCTCGCGCACCGTCGCGAACGCCTCGGGCAGCAACGAGTCGAGGGTTTCCTCTTCGCTGGCCAGGCGCTGGCGGAACTCGTCGGTCATCCCGCGCAGCTCGGCGTCGGTCAGACCGGTGAAGTCGTCCTCGATGAGGTTCACCTGCTCGGCGATCGCCTTGAGCTTGCGCAGAATCCGGCCCTCACCGGCACGCAAGATCTTGTCTAGAACCACGGCGAAACTCCTCCGGCAGGCATGTCGGCGAGGCTCACCGACAACCAAGATGCTAGCCCCTCGATCGCCACCCACGGCCCGTCCTCGGACCGGCGGCGGCGCGCCGGGATCGGGAGCCGCGCACCGCGCCCAGGTCGCCGCGGCGTCTCCCTCCCCCGCGAGTACACAACGACCGAGCGGCGGCGCCCGTGCCCGGCCTGGCAACGCGCGCCGTGGCCCCCGGCCATCGTCGGAAACGTCTCGCGCCCACCACCGAATCGGGTGGCGACGGCGGACCGCGAGCACGCCGCCGCGGCCCGGGGTGCTGGCATCGTGGCGGTATGCGTTCCGACACCGGATCCGGTCCCGGCCCCGTCCCCGGCCCCTGGCTGCCCCCCGCGCGCCGGCCTGGGCCGGGCGCAGAGCGCGCCGTCCAGCGGATTCCGCTCGAGCCCGTCGAGATCACCGCGGGTGCGCTGCACCTACGTCCCTGGAAGGCCTCGGACGTCGACGCCGTGTGCGGGGCCTGTCAGGATCCCGAGATTCCGCGATGGACGCGGGTACCCGTTCCCTACACGAGAGACCACGCGGAGGACTTCGTCTGCCGGCAGGCGCCGGAGGCGTGGGCGACGGCGACGGGCACGCCGCTGGCCGTCGTCGACGCCACCACCGAAGCGCTCCTGGCATCGGTGGCCCTGCAGGACCTGACCGACGAGGGGGACGCGGAGATCTCCTACTGGTGCGCCGCCGACGCCCGCGGCCAGGGCGTGGCCACCCGGGCGGCGGCGGCGCTGCTGCGTTGGGGGTTCGGCGCCCTTGGGCTGGAACGCGTCGAGTGGCGCGCGGCGGTCGGAAACCACGCCTCCCGCCGGGTGGCGGAGAAGCTCGGGTTCACCCTCGACGGCACGCTGCGCAGCGCGATCGTCCTGGGGGACGGCGTCCGCCACGACTGCTGGATCGGCACCCGGCTCGCCACGGACCCGCCCGTCTGACCGCCGCCCTGCGGCTCGCCAACGGACCCGGCTGACCGCCGCCGCGCGGCTCGGCGGACACCGACCGCGGGCCCGCCGGGCGCGAGGCCGTCAGGTGATCTCGAGCAACTTCTCCCGCACCGCGTACACCACCGCCTCCATCCGGGAGTGGAGCTGGAGCTTCTCCAGGATGTTCCGGATGTGGTTCTTCACCGTGTTCTCGCTGATGTAGAGCTGCTTGGCGATGTCCCGGTTGTTCAGCCCCTTGGCGACCAGGCGGAGGACCTCCATCTCCCGGTCGGTCAGCCGCGGTGTCGGGAGCTGCGGGCGGTCGTCCTTCGTCTTGATCATGGCCGCGAACTCGCTGAGCAGCTTGGAGGCCATGGACGGGCTGATGAGGCTCTGGCCGTTGTAGACCGCCCGAATGTCCGCGGCGACCTCGTCGATCGAGATCTCCTTGAGGAGGTAGCCCATGGCGCCGGCCTTGATGGCGTCAAAGAGGTCGGCTTCCTCGTCACTTATCGTGAGCATCACGATCTTCGCGCTGGGCACCTTCTCCTTGATGGCGCTCGTGGCGTCGATCCCACCGCGCCTGGGCATGCGGACATCCATCAGGACGATGTCCGGCGCCATCTCGGCGGCCATCGTGACCGCCTCCGCCCCGTCGGCGGCCTCACCGACGACCTCGATGTCGACCTCCTGCGCCAGGACCATCTCCAGGCCGCGCCGGAACAGGGCATGGTCGTCAACGATGAGCACCCGGATGGGATTCGCCTCCGATGGCGTACGCAGCGCCTCCTCGGAACGCTGCTCGTCCACCGTCATCTCCGACCTCCCCTGGAACCGCTCCCGCGGGGTTGTGGGCCCCCCCGGGC